>CAVZVX010000042.1:0-48396 GCA_963778775.1 uncultured Spirochaetota bacterium
GCCCGAAGGGGAGGGCCAGGGAGCCCGGACGTAAGCCACGAAGGGAACGACGCCGTTGACGGGAACGTTCGGGGATCGGCTCAAGGAGAGCCTGCTAGCCTTCCCGTTCAAGGTGAAATCGATCTCGGTGCCGATGGCGAGGCTCGCGGCATCCGAAGGGGGAACCGAGAAATCTATTTCCCGTTCCTGGGACGCGATGACGAAGGCAGGGGCATCCGGGCCTACGAACTCCCGGGCATCAGATCGACGGAAACGATGCGTCCCGCGTAGGGCGCCTTGATCGAGGCGTGCGCGAGATTCAGGCGGGCCTGTTGGAGGGCATAGTCCGCCTGCTCGACTGACAGCTTCGATTGGGCTATGTCCTGAACGTCGGCCTTCCGGTTCTGGTCGAGGGCAGTCTTGGCCGCCTCGAGGTTTGCCTGGGCCGACCGATAGGCGCTATTCGCCTCGTCGACGTCGGATTTCGTCGCCCCTCCCTGGGCCAGGAGGGCCTTTTTGGACTCGTAGCTTCTCTGGGCCGCGGAGAGAGCCGCCTCGGCGGAACGGACCTGGAAGTCGAGTCTCGGGCTCGCCTGGCTCGTCGTATCCTGGAGCGTCGAAAGGTTTATCTTCGCGGCCTCGAGCGCGGCTTCGGCCGTCTTCGCCGAGAGCTGGAGCTGGCTGTCGTCGAGCTGGATGACGATTCCGCCCTCGGCCGCCCAGTCCCCCGCCTTCATAAGGACCTTGGAGACCACTCCGCCCACCTGGCTCGCTACCTGGCTTTGCATGACGGGCTTGACCGTTCCGGAAGCCTTGTGCAGGGCGGAGAGGGGGCCGAAGGCGACGGAAGAGGAGCGGACCGATATATCGGCGAGCCCGGGACCTGCCTGAGTCGCGGGGCCTTTGGCGGAAGGGCCCGGGGAGGTGGCGCCGCGCGAGCAGCCGGCGAGCGCGACGAGGAGCGCGATGACGAGTGTGATGATCGCCGCCCAGGCTGACTCGAGCCTCGAATGATTTTCCATGAATCGTCTCCTAATGGCCCATGAGCTCGCGCAGTTGCAGGACGGCGAGCTGGGCGTTCCGCTCTGCGCCCGTGACCGCGGAGCGGGCGTTCGCGTACTCTACCGAGGCGTCGAGCAAGTCCTGATTCTTCACCGTGCCGAAGGCGACCTCGGTCTTCCGGAGCTTGAATTTCAGTTCGGATCTCTCGGCGGCAAGCTTCGCCGTCTCGAGGCGCTGGAGCTGGATCTGCGCGAGATCGAAGGCCTCCTCGACGTCCGTGGCGATCTTCGCGCGGAGCTGCTCTTCCTGGATTCCGTACTCCTCGCTCTGGATGGCGTTCGTCTTGAACTGGTGGGCGGCTGCCCCGGCGTCGAGGACGGGTAGCGAAAGCTTCGCCCCGAGGGTCTCCTGGCCCGCGGTATCCGTTCCCTGGAATTGGTAAATGATATTGATGCCGCCGCTCACGCTGATCGCGGGGAGCCTCTGGCCCTCGATGAGATCCCGATCGATAGTCGCGAGCTTGCGGTTTATCTCGATCTGGCGGATCTCGATCCTCCGGCTCAAGGCCTCGGATACGGCTTCCTCGACGCTAGCGACGGGGACCGCGGGGTCTTTCTCCTCGGCGACGGCGAAGGAAGAGTCGCGCGACCCGCCGATGATCTGGGCGAGCCTCGATCTCGCGATGCGGAGGGCGTTCTCGGCGTCGCGCTCGTCGATCTCGGCGTTCTTCGCGTTGATTTCGGCGCTTTCGAGGTCCACTTCATCCGCCGAACCGCTATCGAATGTGGAACGGATCTGGGTGAGGAGGGAATCCTGCTGGTCCTTGATTTCCCGCTTGGCCGCGAGATCGAGCTGGGAGCCGAGCATGACGAAGTAGGCCTGGGACACCGCCGAGACGATGCTCGACTTGCCGGCCTCGGCCGTAAGCTCCTGGCCCTGCAAGGCCAGGAGGCTTTTCCGAGTCGCCGCCCGTGCGATTCCGCCCGGGTAGCCGTTCCACAGCACTTGGTTGAAGCTGATCCCCGCCGTCCCCGTAGGGCCGGGAGGGAATAGGGACGCGAATCCGGGAAAGGCCGCCGCGAGGGGGCTCGCCGCTATGTAAGGCGTCGAGTTGAGGCTGATGCTCGTCATCGGCGAGGCCAGGGATAGTCCCGCTTGGGGGGACTGAGTGAAACCCACAGCGAGAGAATTTTCCGAAAGCAAGGCGTCATTGCCGAAACCGTTGGTCGCGCTCTCGCCGAGGGAGCCCGATAGCGCGAAGGAGGCCTGGGAGAGGCTCAGGCCGTATTGCTCTCTCGCGATATCGAGATTCCTCTGCAGGATCCTGCTGTCGGCACCATCGGCGAGAGCCCGATCCACGCACTTGGCCAGCGTCAAGACCGGGGGACTCTCCTGAGATGAAAGAGACCCGAGGGCCAGGGAGGTCGCGAGCAGGAAGGACATCAGATGTTTCCGCATCATGATTAAACCTTTTGGAGCTTGAGCTCTGTCCTTAGAAACTGCGCGAAATCCACTATGACTCGCCTGACGGTCGCCCGATCCTCGTCGCTTATCTTGTCGATGAACTTCCTCAACAGCTTCAGGGACTTGAGGTCGATCGCGTCGAGGACCTTCGTCGCGCGATCGGTGAGAGTCAGGAGGACTATCCTTCTGTCGTTCTTGTCCGAGACCCTCTCGACGAAGCCCAGGTTGACCAGCCTGTCGGCTATCCCCGTCACCGCGGCGGGGCTGAGCAGCCGCGATGCGGCGAGCTCGGACATTTTGCACATATGGCCGGAATCCTTGAGCGATTTGAGTATATAGAATTGCAGGAGAGTCAAGCCCTCGGAGCCCAGCATCCCGTCCATGGTCCGGACGAAAAGCTCGTGAAGCTCGTATTGCAGGTCGAAGAGCAGGTCGCTCTCGTCGAGGTTCAGTTCCATAATTAAAGCTAATATATGGATACTAAATAGTTAAAGTCCACGATATTTCACGAGTTCTATTATTATTAGGCTTCATATTCCGGAACCCAGGTAATACAGCCCGAGCAACGCGACGATCATGCGGGACGAATCGTCCAGGCCGCCGCCCTCGACGGGGAGATCGGCGCGGCGCGCGGCTTCGCACGCGAGCCAAACCCAGGCGCCGAGGCGCATGTCCGCCCTCCCGGCCGCCTCGTGGAAATCGCAGGCCTCGGCGAGAGGGCCGAAGAGCCGCTCCATGGCCATGCCGTGCACGAGGAGGCAGGCCGCCATCGCGTCCCGTCCGCGCTCGGCCTCGATGGCCCGCCCGAGCTCCTCGATGGCGGCGGCGGTAGCGGAGCCTTCGAGTATCGGCTGGATGCGCAGCTTGAACGAGGCGATGAGGGCGCGGCAGCGGGCCTGGCGAGCCGAGCCTTCCCCGGTGATGAAGCTGTAGAACTCGCCCGGCCTGCCGAGGATGTTGCCGAGGGCGAGCGAGTACTGCCGCTTGAGCGCCGCATTCCTCGCCTCGACCATGCGGGGGAAGAGCTCCTGAACGGCCTCCAGCACTTCCATCGGGGCGTCGGACTCCTCGGCCCCGGCGGACTTGGTCATCGCCTCGGCGAGAGTCGCGACGACCGAATGCTCGGCTTCGCCGGAGAGGGTCGTCGCGAGCGCGGCGCGCGCCGCCTCACCTCCGATCTTTCCGAGAGCCTCGGCGCATGCCGCCCTGAGCTCGGGCGAGCCCACGGCGAGGAAGCGGACGAGGGCCGGAACGGCGCGCTCGTCGGCGATTTCGCCCAAAGCCCTCGCGGCCTCGATGCGGATGGGGCTCGAGGAGTCGGAGAGGCGGCTGACCAGGGGCTCGGTCGCGTCTTTTGCGCCAATGCGGCCCAGGGCGAGCGCCGCTTCCCGGCGGACTTCGGCCGAGGGATCGTCGAGCCTCTCGATCACCTCGCGGACCACGAGATCGCCTTCTTCACGGTCTATCCGCCTGAGCGCGCGGGCGACGCGCGGGTCGCTCGAATCGCGCGAGAGGACGCCGTGCGAGGCGAAGCTGCGGAAGACTCCGGCGGTCGCGAACTGGGATACGAGTATGCCCACCGGCCTCTCTCGGCCTTCCTTTACGCGTCGGAGCGCGAACGCGGATATGGCGAGAATCGCGAGACAGCTCATCTGTCCTATATGGAAGCCCCGCATTTTTACGGGCCCGGCATCGAGCCGGAAATCCTCGAGGGCCTGGTCCAGGAGACCGCCGCCGAAGGCGCCGAAAGCCGAAACGACGCCGATGATCGTATTGTACCAGCCGATGTAGATGACGCGCCGCTCGGGCGGGGCGAGGGTGAGCATCAGCTGGTTGGAACCCTCCCAGAAGGCCGGCCCGAAGAAACCGGCCGCGAGGGAAAGGAGAGGGAGCATGTAGATATGGTTGCGCCGAGTGAGGAATACGTAGCCTAGGGTCGAGAGACCGACGAGGAATCCCATGAGCACCGCGGGCTTGCGTCCGTAGCGGTCCATCACGAAGCCCCACAATGGCGCGATGGCGACCCACGTGAGCTGGGAAATCACCGTCATGATGCCGAGCCAGACGATGGGTAGCCCGATGGCGTCGGGCGAGGTGACATAGGGGGCTTGGAACGGGCTCGCGAGATTCAAGGCGAGCTGGGCCAGGCCGATGGCGAGCGCGTAGCCTAGGAAATTGCGGTCGCGAAGCGGAGCGAGGAAGTCGGCGGGGGTGAATCTCGGCCGCGCGGCCCGCGGAGGTTCGGGGATGGCCGCGTGGAGGAGGATGTCGGCGACCCCGCCCAGGGCCCCGACGCCGAAGATGACGACGTAGGCCCAGGAACGCGAAGCCTCAGGGAAGAGATCGAGGAGAACGCTCGCGAGGAAGAACCACGCTACGGTCACGCCTTGGAAGACCGCCGAGCGCCTCAGGAAAAAGCTGCCCCGCGAGGCTTCGGGGATGAGGTCGGCCATCCAGGACATCCAGCCCGAGGAGGTAAGGTTCATCGCGGCCCAGGAGACGATCATCGCCGCCGACACGAGGAGGGCCGCGGGGGCCCTTCCCGCTCCCGTGGCGAAGAGGGCGGCCGAGGCGGCGACCGCGAGTCCCGCAAAGCGGTGTACGAGGTGCCCCGTCATCCAAAGGTACTTGCGCTTGGGCAGGAGAGAGTACGCGACGATCGATATGAGCTGAAGGACCCCGCTGACCTGCATGAGGCCGAGAAGGAGCCCAAGATTCTCGGGCGCCACTCCCAGGTGATTGAGCATGTAGACGTTGAAGATAGGCTGGTTGTTGCAGACCGTGAGGAAGAAGGCGCCCGATCCGCCCGCGACGATGGAATAATTCATCGCGCGGGACAACTGACGCGGGCCCAGCGATCCTCCGCCTGCCGACTTCGGAGAGCTCGGCATGGCATTACCATGGCGGCGAACGAAGCGATAGTCAAGGCGCCGAGCGGAAGGCCTTAGAGTTTCGTTAGCGCGACCGTGCCCGCCCTCGCGCCGGCGCAGGCAAGGCGGGCGAGCGTCCCGAGTCGCTCGAGCAGGAGGAGGATCGGCCGATCGGGGATCGCCGCGGGCGCGTACACGACGAAGAGCGCGTGCACCGTCGTCGACGCGAAGCTCGTCCTTGCGTCGGGCCCCAGGAGGACGCTCGCGACTATGCCGCGCGCGTCTCGCATAACGAGATCGCCCGCGGGCGGCGCTTTCTCATCGCCGCCGAGGGTGGGCAGCGGCTCTGATCCGGACGCGAGGCCCAGGGACAGCGGCGCTTCGAGGGCGTCGAGGTCGTGACCGGCGGTGAGGAGCATGCCTTCGAGCTCGGCGGCGAACATCGCGCGCACGAGAGGGTCCGGCATGGAGATGCGCCGGCCCTTGGTGGCGACTTCCGCGGCCTGAAGGAGGACAGGATAGGCCTTGCCGGCGCGCGAGAAGTGCTCGTCGTAGGCGCGCGAAGGCTCAGTCTGCGCGATCGCCTTTCGGGCCAGGCCGCCGAACCGCGAGAGCAGCCCTTCCTCGACGCGGCTGACCTCGGCATCGAGGCCGGGTCCCCCATTCCGAGGGAAAAGTCCGTCGATTTCTATGGTCCCTATCGTCCAGCCCACGTACGCTGCCCGAGCGTCCTTCGATACGTCGATGGTGATCACGAGGCTTCCTCCTTTTCGGCCACGACGGGGCGCGACACCGTCCCGCGCGACACCGTCCCCCGCTGGGTCGCTGCCCGGCGCCGCGCCGTTCCTCGGCGCGACGGGGCCGCGCACAGGAGCACGCCACAGATGGCGAGGGCGCAGCCGAGACAGGCGAGGCCGCGGGGCCTCTCGCCGAGGATGAGGGCCGAAAGCGCGAAAGAGGAAAGCGGGATGAAGCCCGAGAACACTCCGGCCGTCGAGGCGGGGACCCTCGCGATGCCCGCATACCAGAGTACGTAAGCAAGGGCCGAGGCGAACAGGCCCTGGTAGGCGAACGCGAGGGCCTGCCCATATCCGATCGTTCGCCACTCCACCTTCTCGCCCGAGATCAGGGACAAGGTCGTAAGGAAGACGAAGGCGATCGCCATCACGGCGGCGCTAGCCCGCCTGGGACCTATCGACGCATCGAGGCTTTTGGACAGGACGTTGAAAACGGATTCGGAAGCGGCCGCGCCGAGGGCGAGGAAGCACCCGAGGAGTCGGCCCAGGTCAATGGTCGTCGCGGCGCCTCCCGTTTCTATGGCGGCGATGCCCGCTGCCGCGAGGACGATGCCGGCGGCGGTCCGCAAGCGGATCCTCTCCTTCAGGAAGAGCCCCGCGAGCAGGGCAGTGATCACGGGAGTGACGCTCGTCGCGATACCCGCCTCCGAGGCTCTCGCCCGTGACAGTGCGGCAAGCATGAGGACGCGGAAGAGCGCAACGCCGAAGAAGGCCTGAGCCGCCAGAAGGGGCATGGACGAGAGCATCGCGCCTTTCGCGGGCCGAGCCTCGCCCGCTGCCAAGGGGGCCAAGGCAAGCAAGGCGACGGCGACGCCGCCGGCTGCGGCGAAGAATACCGGCAGGCCCGCGAGGACTTTGCTCGCCACGACCGAGGAACCGGCCAATATGAAAGCTCCCGTTAAGAAAGCGTAGCCTTCGATTTTCGTTTCCATGTCGCGGCCTCCGGTGCGCTTGACTTCCAGCTTTCGAGGCCCTACTGTAGCGGTCGAAGCGGCATACTAAAAGAGCCAATATTACGATTATCAAGTGGGCCACTTCGAGGGAAGCGATGCTGGGAATCGTCTTGGATAGATCTCTCGCGCGGAGCTTGGGCGGCCAGCTCTCCGATCAGCTGCGCTCGCGAATCCTGACGGGCGAGCTCAAGGGCGACACGCGTCTTCCCTCGAGCCGAGAGCTCTCCCGCGAGCTCGGGATATCGCGGACTCTCGTGCTCGAAGCCTTCGAACAACTCGAGGCTGAGGGTTACATCGAGGGCGTGAGAGGAGCCGGCAGTTTCGTCCGCTCCGGCGCCGCTCTTGCCGCGACGGCGTCGCCCGTCGCGACCCTCCGGGAAGCTGCCGCACAGCTCGGCAGCCCCGTGACCTCCCCGCGACGCCCGGCAAAAAGCCTCGCGCCGGTAGACTTCAGACCGGGAGTGCCTGCGCTCGACATGTTCCCGCGGGAGGTCTGGGCTCGCGCCCTCGCACAGGCGGTGCGAATGCTTCCCGAGGCTGCGTTGGGCTACGGCGAGGGCGCGGGCGACTACCGTCTCCGCCAGGAGACGGCTACCTACCTCTACCGCTCCAAAGGTCTACGGGCAGCGCCGGAGGACGTCTTCATCACGGCGGGCTGCTCTCAGACTCTCGGTCTGGTCTCTCGGGCGCTCTTGCGCGGCGGCGCGAAGGCGGGTCGCCGGAGCAGGGCGGTCCTCGAGAATCCATGCCAGCCCGCCCTGAGCGGCCTCCTGGCCAGGGAAGGGGACGAGCTCGTCGCGGGCCGCGTAGATGCCGAGGGCCTCGATCCCGGCTCCCTGCCGAGAGACAGGGCGGCGGTCGCCTTCGTCACGCCGTCGCATCAGTATCCCCTCGGCTCCGTCCTCTCCGCGCCGAGGCGGGCGGCCCTCATCGAGTGGGCGCGGACGACCGATTCGATCATCGTCGAGGACGACTTCGACGGCGAGTTCCGCTACGGCGGCTCGCCGCTGTTGCCGCTTCGCGAGCTGGATCCGTCGCGCGTCGTTTACGCCGGCTCCTTCAGCAAGTCCTTCAGCCCGGGGCTCCGCCTGGGCTACGCGATCGTGCCGCCCTCCCTTCGCGACGGGTGGCGCGGCTATCGCGAGCTCACCGACATCCACAGCTGCATCTTCACGCAGGCCGCCATGGCCTCGATGCTGGAGACCGGGGCCTTCGATCGTCACGTCAGACGGATGAGAAAAATCTATTCCGAAAGGCGCTCCTCCCTGCTTCGCGCTATAGGAAGGATTTTCGGTCCCGCGGAAGGGGAGGGCTCCGGGATCGAGGTGATGGGGGAGGCGGCCGGCCTCCATCTGGCGCTTCGCTTCGGAGTCGGGCGACTGCGCGGGAAGGGTTTCGACGAGGTAACGGTATCGCGCGTCGCTTCGCTCGGAGCGGTCGTATATCCCCTCCGGCGATACGCCTTCGAGCCCCTTGCCGATGCCGATAGGATCCTTCTCTTCGGCTACGGCAACCTCTCGGAGGAGGAGATCGAACGCGGTCTCGCGGCGCTGGCATCCGCGCTCGGTCCCTAGGAGCCGTCCATCCGGCAGCCCTATCGGCGGAGGATCCGAGACCAGTCTCCGAGGTCCTGAGTCCCAGCTCGCGCTTTCCTTCGGACGAAGTGTATATTCCGGTATGCAGGGAATAGTTACCGAAATATCCAGCAAGGCATCGTTGCCCTCAAGGAGGTAATGGAGTTTTTGTCCATGGGCGCAACTCCCGTCGAGTACTGTCGCCAAATACGGAGAAGCGCTCTGCTCGGCTTGAGGGAATTATGGGCATCGCTATTGGCACGGTTCTAGCAGATAAATAGAACCGGTCCTAGAGCCGGCTATTCTTCGTTCAAGGGAGCATGTATGAAAAAGACGATCATCGCGATCCTCGTGGTTTTAATGATCGCACTCGTCGCGTTGCCGGGCTTCTCTCAGAAGTA
Organism: uncultured Spirochaetota bacterium; assembly: GCA_963778775.1. Taxonomy (GTDB): domain Bacteria; phylum Spirochaetota; class Spirochaetia; order Treponematales; family Rectinemataceae; genus UBA1306. Next base: position 9,041 of record CAVZVX010000042.1, read on the forward strand.
TAAGGTCCTTTTCATGCCTGGGGTCCAAGATCCCTTCTACACCACCATGGAAAAGGGCATACGGGCCGCGGCCGACAAGGCGGGCGTCGACCTGACCGTCGCCGAGTATCCCAAGGCTTGGGGCCCCGAGAACCAGGTCCCGATCCTCCAGGCCACCTACGCGAAGGGCAAGTACGACCTCCTCCTCATTGCCCCGACTTCCGTCGATGCCCTCAAGGCTCCGCTCAAGGCGATCTACGATAAGGGCACCGAGATAATCACCGTCGACACCTTCATCGGCGACGGCGACTATTCCAAGGCCGGAACCGACTACGGCTTCCCCCTCTCCTACATCGGCTCCGACAACTTCCTCGGCGGCAAGCAGATGGCCGAGCATCTCGCCAAGTTGATCGGCGAGAAGGGCAAGGTCTTCATTGAGGCCACCAATCCCGACGCCTCATCCGTCCTTGATCGCGTAAAGGGCTTCACCGCCGGCGTCACCGAGTTCCCCAACATGCTGCTGGCCGGCGTCGAGTGGTGCCAGGACGTCCAGCAGACGGCGCAACAGCAGGTTCTCACGGCCCTGCAGATCAACAAGGACATCGTCGGCATCTTCGGCCTCAACGTATTCTCGGCTCAGGGGGCCACTCAGGCCGTGGTCAACGCGGGCCTCGCCGGCGCGGTCAAGATGTGCCTCTGGGACGCGACCATCACCAACATCGACAGCCTCAAGAAGGGCACCGCCGACCTTGTCCTCGCCCAGAAGCCGGGCGAGATGGGATCCCTTGCCATCGAATGGGGCGTCAAGTTCCTGAAGGACAAAAAGAACGTCAAAGTCCCGAAGAAAGTCATCCCCGGATTCGAGTTCTTCACCGCGCAGAACGTGAACGACCAGAACATGCAGCAGTACATCTACCAGTAACGCTTCGAGCATCGCAATAGTGCCCGAGCCGGCCGTCCGGGGAGCGCTTCCCGAGCGGCCTGCCCGCGGCGATCATGTTCCGACGGGAGTGTAAACATGGACGGCGAAAACGCCGCGATGGGCGGTAAAGGTTTCTTGGGCACGCAGCTGGGACGGGCCCTCGCGACGAAATGGGCCGCTTTCTTCCTAGTCCTGATGCTAGTCGTCTTCAGTTTCACCGGCAGGAATTTCCTATCGATCGTCAATTTCCAGAATGTGTTGCAGATCCAGACCGTGGCCTTCCTCCTTGCGGCTGCGGAGACCTTCGTCATCATCACGGGGGGCATCGACCTCTCTGTGGGCTTCGTCATGGGCCTCGCCTCGGTCAGCGCGGCCAAGCTCATGCAGGTGTTCCTGGCCAGGAACATGCCCGTCGACTCGACCATCGCCCTGGCCTCGCTGATCGTCCTGGCCGCCTCGGTCCTGCCGGGCCTCGTGAGCGGGATCGTCATCACGAAATTCAAGGTGCCGCCCTTCATCGCCACGCTCGGTATGTGGGGCATCACCAACGGTCTGGCGCTCAAGATCTGCCAGGGCTATCCCATGGCCGGCCTGCCGGATGTCCTCCCCACGATAGGGAACAGCTATATCCTCTACGTCCATCCCGGGGATTTCGTCTCGTTCTTCTCGAAGCCCGACTGGTTCCCCTACAATCGCATTCGCGAGCTCGCGCGCCTCGTGCCCAGCTCCTTGCCATTCGTCCTCGTCGTCCTCGCCATCCTCTCCTTCATCCTTATCCGCGGCCGCTTCGGCCGCCACACCTACGCGATCGGCGGCAGCATGGATGCGGCCCAACGCTCGGGTATCGCCGTCGATGCCCATATCATCAAGATCTACGTCCTATCCTCTTTCCTTGCGGGCCTGGCCGGCGTTTTCAACATCTTCCAGACCGGCATCGGTAACTACACCACTTTCAACGCCCAGTACGAATTCTTCGCGATCGCCGCGGTAGTGGTGGGCGGAGCGAGCCTCATGGGAGGAAAGGGAGGGATTTGGAGTTCCGCGATCGGCGTCCTGGTCCTCGCCTTTCTCGAAAACGGCCTCGCCATATCGGGCGTCCAGCCCTTCTATCGCTATATCGCAGTAGGAGTCCTCCTCGTGGTCGCGGTAGTCATCGACAAGCTCTTCCCGGACATGAGGTGAGGACCATATGACAAACGAGAATTCAACGGACCTGAAGGCCGGCGATGCCGGCCGAGGCGGGCGCGGCAAGGCCCTCGCCTCATTCTTCGGTAAACGGTGGGTGCTCTTCTTTCTGATTCTGGAGACCATCTACTTCTGCTTCAAGTCCCAGGGCTTCGCCAACCTGAACTCCCTGCAGATACTCCTCTACTACGGGGTCCTCGTGTTCCTCCTCGCCGTGGCGGAGCTCTTCGTGATCGTGACCGGGGGCATCGACCTCTCCGTAGGCTATATCCTCGGATTCGCCTCGATCATCTCCATAAAATTCATCGAGAAATTCACCTCGATGGGCCTCGATCCCGGGCTGTCAATACTCATCGGCTGTGTCGCGACTCTCGGCGTCGGTCTCTTGCCCGGCCTGGTAAACGGCTGGCTCGTCGCCTACCTGAAGGTCCCGCCATTCATCGCGACCTTCTCCATGCTCGGCGTCTGCCACGGAGTCTCCGAGCTGATCATCAACGGCGTCTACGCCATGGGACTGCCCAAGCTCGCCGCGGATATAGGCTCGGGGCATCTGCTCTACATCGGACCAGGCGGCGCGGCCACGCTTTTTAATCGGCCCGTGGTCGATCGTGGCGTGTCCGTGCTGGAGATAGTCCCCAACATCGTCGTCGTGACGGCGATCATCATCGGCATCTTCGCCTTCGTCCTCGCGCGGACAAAATTCGGACGACACGTGTATGCGGTCGGAGGCAACATCGACGCGGCGGAGCGCGCGGGTATCCCGGTGAAGCGGCGACTCCTCGGCGTCTACGCCGTCTCCTCCTTCCTGGCGTCCCTCGGCGGCATCGTGTACGCCTTCATGTATGTCTCGGGCAAGGCGGATGCGGGAGCGAGTCTCCTCCTCGATGCCATCGCCGCGGTCGTCATCGGCGGCGCCTCGATGTTCGGAGGCTCGGGCACGGTGGGGAGGACGATGGTTGGCGCTCTCATCATAGCCGTCCTCGATCTCGGTTTGCGGATGTCGGGAACCCCGACCTTCGACAAGTACATCCTCGTCGGCGTGATCCTGATCCTCGCCGTCATGATGGAGCGTTACATGCAGGAGAAAGCGTGATGGACTACATACTCGAGACCAGGAACATAACGAAGCGCTTCGGCGGCCTTACCGCGGTCGACCACGTAAGTCTCGGGCTACGCGCCGGGGAGGCCCTGGCCGTTCTCGGCGACAACGGTGCGGGCAAGTCGACCCTCATCAAAATCATTTCGGGAGTGCATCGGCCCGATGAGGGAGATATTCTTATCGGCGGCGAGGTCGCCCGCATCGAGTCTCCGATGGACGCCCTGGCCAAAGGTATCGAGACCATTTACCAGGACCTCGCCCTGGCCGAGAATCTTGACGTCGGGGCCAACATCTTTCTCGGGCGCGAGCGTATGAGGCGGAGTCTCGGCATCCTCAGGGTCCTCGACGACCAGTCGATGAGGGACGAGGCGCAGAAGGTCCTCGACAGGTTGGACATCAACATCCCATCGCTCAAGAAGACCATCCGCACCCTCTCCGGCGGTCAGCGCCAGGCCGTGGCGATCTCGCGCTCGATCTACTGGGACGCCAAGGTCCTCATAATGGACGAGCCTACGGCCGCCCTGGGCGTCGCCGAGCAGAAGAAGGTGCTCAACCTAGTACGGACCCTGAAGGATCAGGGCATAGGGATCATCATCATCAGCCACCAGATGTACGACGTTTTCGAGGTAGCGGACAGGCTTGCGGTGATGCGCCGGGGCCTCCTCGTCGGCGAGCGCGTCGTCAAGGACACAACGCCCGATGAGGTCGTCGGGCTCATCGTGGGCTCCGAGACGGTCGGCAAAGCGCGGAAGGCATGATGGGGCGAACGCGGGCGGTTCCGGCCAAGACCCGGAGGCGAATCACGGATCATGCCGGCCAAGCCTCATACGGTGAAGGGCGACGATGAACCTTCGTACTCGGATGTCCCTCATGATGATCGTGGTCCTGGCCGCGCTTGCGATCAACCTGGCCGCGTACCTATTCGTCTCGACGAAGAGCGCGGGCCTCCAGAACCTGAAGGCCAGGACGCTCGCGCTAAATGCGGACATCTCCAAGTTCAGGTACCTTACCGGCGAGCTAGGCAAGGCTATTACCAGTATCAATAGCTACTGGGAGATCGCGAAGATCCAGCGGGACGCATTCGCCGGCGCTGCGGCGGCTCTCGCGGGCCAAATCGGCTCGAAGCCTCTCCTGAGCGCTTACGGTGGAGCCAAGATCGCGCCCGACGCGATGCGGGTGGCCTCGGGAGTCCCCGGCCTCCTCGTCCAGCTCGCAAACTACCTCGGAGGCTCCTTGGCCGTACTATCCGAGTCTGCAGACCACATGGTCGCCTCGGGGCAGCGCATCATGAACGCGCTCATAGTCGCCTTCTCGATCGCAGGCGCGGCTGCGGCGGGCTTCATGCTCGTCGCCTTCTCGAGGGCCATGGGCCGTTCGCTCTCGTCCTTCGAGCTTGCGATCGGGATCTGGCGCGATCGGGACTTCTCCTTCAAAGTGAAGGCCGAGGGCAAGGACGAGATCTCGTCGCTCGCGCGGCAAATCAACGGGACCATCGACGACTTTTCGTCGCTCATAGGCCGCGTGGCGGCCATGGCCGATGGCGCGCAGGCGGTGCGGGAGGACGTGCTATCGGCCTCGACCGAGACCGCCGCGGCGATAGAGCAGATCGGCGCCAACATCTCTTCTATACGCGCGCGGATAGAGGAGATGTCGGGGAGACTAGGCTCGGCGAGCGAGGCTTCCGTGGCGATCGGCCGGGGGGTGGCGGCGCTTGATGACAGGCTGGCCGAACAGAGCGCCGCCCTGTCGAGGTCGAGCGGTCTGGCCGAAGGGATGAGGGAATCCGCGTCTAGTGCCCTGGAGATTGCCGGGAGACAGTCCGCCGAGGCGGTGCGGCTCGAAGAGCTCGCGGCGGCGGAGCTCGAGCAGCTCGTCCAGACGAACGTCGCGATAGCAGGCACCGATGAGGACGTAGGAAAGGTTCTGGACGTCGTGGGGATTATCAACGCCGTCGCAGAACAAACTAACATCCTTGCCATGAATGCCGCGATCGAGGCGGCCCATGCGGGCGATTCGGGCAGGGGCTTCGCGGTAGTCGCCGAGGAGATCCGCAAGCTGGCTGAGTCAACCAACGAGAACGCCGTCATCATCGGGGATACCATTGGCGACATGGCCAAGAGGATCCAGGAAGTCTCCATGGCCAGTGCCTCAACGGGCGAGAATTTCAAGGGCATCGAGGCCCTTACAAGGGAATCGCGGTCCAGCATGCAGAGCCTCCAAGAATTCGTTCGCGGTCTCAGCGAGTCCGCCGTCGGGATGGCCGCCGACCTAGTGCGTGCGGCGGGTAACTCGACGGATATCAAGTCTCTTTCCGGCGATATACTCGCCAACGCGCGCGGAGCGACCGATGCGGCCTCGGCCGTAACCGGGCTGGGTCTCGAGATTAAGAACGGAATCGGGGAGATCGAGACCGGGTCGAAGGATACGGGCACGGCAATGCAGCACCTAAGGGACCTAACCTGGAAGATCTCGAGCTCGGTGAAGGAGCTCCACGAGTCCGTCTCGGGCTACAAGACCGCGACCGAGGCGTGAGTGCAGCGCGAAAATGGAGTATACTCCCGTCCGATATGCTGCTGATTCGAACGCTCCAGTTCCGTAGCCCTGTTTTCGCGATTGGCTCCGGGAGGCCTCTCCCATGAAGCTTTTCCAACGGACCCTCTGGTCCTTCGTCGGCGTCATCGCCCTCCAGGCCGCGCTTGCCGGCGCCGCGCTCTCCACCATTCTGGGCTCCATGCAGGCCGAGGACGCGGCGCGCGAAATGTCTATCGAGGCGTCGAACGCCTATGAGTCTTTCAACGCGTGGAAGCTGGCCTTTTGGAAGGATATCAACGAGCTCGCCGAGGACGAGCGGCTGGTGCGAGCCGTAGCCGCCTGTGCGGGTTCTCCCGCCTGGGACCCCGGGGTTGCGCGAGAGCTCTCGCTTCGGCTGTCCATGTCCGCGGCAAAGGCGATGGTCGTGCGTGACGAATACGCGGATATCTCCCGCTACGCAGAGGTGGGGCCGCCCGAGCCGGAAGGCTCCGGCGAATCGGGACTGCCCGATCCTTCCTCCTTCGTTTTCCGCAAGGAGCATCCCTATGTAGAGATCGTGTCGGCCCGGGAAGGGCTCTGGTTCGTCGGCGCGGTCAGGGTCCCGGGTCAGCCCGCCGGGGGCGGGGTAGACGCGGCCGCGCCTCCGTCTCCCAAAGCGCCCTCGCGGCATATCCGCAAACTCGATATCTTCATTGTGCGTAAGATCGACGAGTCCCTCGTCAGTCACCTGTCCTACGATCCCATGGTCGCCGTCACCATCTCCGAGCTCGGCGGCGGGCCGAGCGTGTCGGGACGCTACTCGGGCTCGGCCAGCTCCGGCAAGGTGGGCATGCAGGCCCTGGAGTTCGCGAAGCAGGTGATCGGTCCGGCGGCGCAGGACGTGGACGGCAATGCCTACGTCGCCTACCCGCGGCGGGATTGGGGAGGCGGATCCTACTCCGCGGTGGTGCGGCGGACGGGCGTCATCGCCTTGCCGGAGGGAGAGCGGCCCGTCTTCCTCGCGGCTGTGCTCTCGCTGGCCGAATACAGCGCGCGCGTCGATCGTCTCGGAAGGTCCATACTCGTGGTCTCCCTGATCGTCGTTGCTTTCACCATCATCATTTCGCTCGGGCTCTCGCGCAGCATCGTGTCACCAATAAGGCTCCTTTCGCGGGCCACGCGCCGCATCGCCGAGGGCGATTACCGCGCCGAGGTGAGAGGCCCAGCCTCGGCACAGGCGACCGGAGAGATCGGCGAGCTCCTGGACGGCTTCAACGGGATGGCGAGGAAGCTCGCGTCTGACAAGCTCGAGCTCGAGCGCTACATATCGGAGATAGTGGGGCTCAAGGAGAGGGCGGACGGCATCATCGAGTCCATCCGGGAGGGATTGGCGGTAATCGACACGGAGGGGCGCGTCGAGAGCGCGAATGCCTCGTTCCGGGGCCTCTTCGGGGAACTCGCGGCGTCGAAGGGATCGCGGATCGTCGATATAGAGCGCGGGCCCTTCGACGCGGGCATCGTCGAGGCCGCCCGGGGGGCCTTGCACGACAAGGCGAACCGGGGCGGCATAACGCGCCGCGCTGCCGACGGGCGGACCTTCGAGATCAAGCTCTATCCCCTCGTAGCCGAGACGCGTCCCGAGGGGGCGCGCTGCATCCTGATCGTAGAGGACGCGAGCGAACGCCTCGCCTACGAGGAGAGGGTCATCCAGGCCGACAAGCTCGCGAGCATCGGGATGCTTTCCGCCGGGGTCGCGCACGAGATAAACAACCCGCTCTCCTCCATCCTGGCGAACCTCGGCAACGCCATCAGCGAGGTGCGCGATCCGGAAGCCGTCGCCTCCCTCAGAGTCGTGGAGGGCGAGACCCACAGGATCGCGAGGATCGTGAGGCAGCTGCTGGACTTTTCGGTTCCGAAACGGGCGCGTGAACCGTCGGGCGACATCGAGCCCAGATGCGACGCGAACGAAGTGGCGAGGGAGCTCGTCCTCCTCGTCGGCTATCCTTTCCGGGGCGACGGCCGCGTAGAGTTCCGCGAGCTCCTCGATCCCGACTGTCCCGAGGTCGCGATGCCCGAGGACGAGCTCAAGCAGGTCCTGCTCAACCTCCTCAAGAACGCCCTGCAGGCGGTGGGCCGAGAGGGACTGATCCGGGTCGAGACGAGGGCGGAGGACGGCGGCGTCGAGCTGTCCGTCTCCGACGACGGTCCCGGCATACCCGAAGGGGTGATGGCGAGGATATTCGACCCCTTCTTCACGACCAAGCAGTCCTCGTCCGAGGACGGGGGCGCAGGTCTCGGTCTCGGGCTGTCCGTCGCCTACGGGATCGTGACGAAGAGGGGCGGCTTCATCCGAGCGGCCAACGAGCCTCGCGGCGGCGCCGTTTTCATCGTGGCATTGCCCGCGGCGGATACTCGGCACGTCCTCCGACGCCGGGTGGGCGGGGAGGCAACATGAGCGCCAGCGACAGGGCGATCCTGATAGTGGACGACGAGGAAGGCATCCGCTCGGGACTGGGCAAATTCTTCCGCCGCGAGGGTTACGAGGCCGCGATCGCGGCCACCGCCGAGGAGGCGATCGCCCTGGCCGAGAAGTCCTACTTCGCCGCGGCCATACTCGACGTGCGCCTGGGCGGGAAGGACCGGGGCTGCGAGCTCCTTTCGGAGCTGCGCTCCCGCGACCCCGACCTCTCCGTCGTCATGGTCACGGGCTACGGCAGCGTCGAATCGGCCGTGCGGGCGATGAAGGACGGCGCCTCGGACTACATACTCAAGCCCATCGACAACGTGCGCCTCCTCGAGGCCGTGCGGCGCAGCATCGAGCTCGCCCGCCTGAGGCGCGACAACGCGTACCTCCGCCGGGAGCTGATCGCCAACGTCTATTCCCACGACATCGTGACCCGCGACGCGCGCTACCTTTCCCTCATCGAGCTGGCGGACAGAGTCAAGGACAGCGAGGCCACCGTGCTCCTATCCGGAGAGAGCGGTACCGGCAAGGAGGTCATGGCCCGATACATCCACTTCACCGGCAGCCGGCGCGACAAGCCCTTCGTGGGCATCAACTGCGCCGCCCTCTCGGAGACCCTCCTTCTCTCCGAGCTCTTCGGGCACGAGAAGGGTTCCTTCACCGGGGCCGTGGATCGTCGCATCGGGAAATTCGAGCTCGCGCATCGCGGCACCCTCTTCCTCGACGAGATCGGCGACATGTCGCCGCAGGTGCAGTCGAAGTTCCTCCGCGTCCTCGAGGAATCGAGCTTCGAGCGCGTGGGCGGCGCGAAGCGGATCGACGTCGACATACGCGTCATCGCGGCCACGAACAGGGACCTCTCGGAGCTGATCCGCCGCGGCGAGTTCAGGAGCGATCTGTACTACCGCATCAATATCGTCAACCTGAGGCTTCCGCCTCTGCGGGAGCGGCGCGGGGACATTCCCCTCCTCGTGGATTACTTCATCTCCAAGTACGCGGGCAAGTACAACAGGCCGGTCACCGGCGCGACTCCCGAGGTGATGGAGCTCTGGTCGGGACATTACTGGCCCGGGAACGTCCGCGAGCTCCAGAACGCGGTCAACCAGGCGGTCCTCCTCTGCAGAGGCTCGACGATAGATCTCGCCACTCTCGCGATTGCCCAGGGCCAGATCGGCGTGCCGACGCAGGAATGCCCCACTGCGGAGGGAATCGGGGAGGAGCCCGACCTGTCCTCCTTCACGACGCTCAAGGCCCTCCGCGACGAGGTGACGGCCCGCTACGAGCGGCGGCTCATCGAGGCCGCCCTCGAGCGGAACGGCTGGAACAAGTCGAGGACGGCGGCCGAGCTCGACGTTACGCGAAAGACCCTCGCCGAGAAGATGGCAGAGTACGGGCTCGTCCCCTTGCATCCCCCGGCGACGTCGAGCTAGGCTTCCCTTCTCATCATGGGCATCATCGAAGTAAAAGGGCTGAGGCGCGACTTCTCCTATTACGAGAAGGCCGAGGGTCTCTCCGGATCCCTGCATAACCTCGTGCATCGAAAGAAACTCGTCCGCGAGGCGGTCAAGGGCGTATCGTTCTCCATAGGCGAGGGCGAGATGGTGGGCTTCCTCGGCCCCAACGGCGCCGGCAAGACGACCACTCTCAAGATGCTCTCGGGCATAATGCACCCGAGCTCGGGCGAGGCCCTGGTGCTCGGCCAGGTGCCCTGGATGCGCAAGAAGGACTTCAGGATGCGCATCTCCATCGTCATGGGCCAGCGGAGCCAGCTTTGGCCCGACCTGCCCGCCGTCGAATCGTTCAACCTCAACAGGGCGATCTACGAGATCGGCCGAAAGGACTACGAGCGCAGCCTCGGCGAACTCGTAGAGCTTTTCGGGATCAAGGAGCTGCTTGGCGTCCAGGTCAGGCGCCTCTCGCTCGGCGAGCGGATGAAGATGGAGATAACCGCGGCGCTGCTGCATCGGCCCGCCGTGCTCTTCCTCGACGAGCCCACGATAGGCCTCGACCTGCTCTCGCAGCGCGCGATTCGCGAGCTCGTCCGGACCCTCAACGAGCGGCACGGCACGACGGTAATGCTTACGAGCCACTATCTTTCCGATATCGAGGAGCTTTGCGGCCGCGTCGTGCTCATCAATCGGGGAGAGATCGTCTACGACGGCCCGCTCGCCGGCGTCAACGCCACTCTCGCGGATCGCAAGGTCGTGAGGCTCCAGTTCTCCGCTCCCGTTCCCCTGTCCGAGCTGGCGGCCTATGGCGGCCTGCGCGTCCCGGGCGGCGCGCGGGACGGCACTCAGAACGTCGATCGCCTCGAGGCGACCTTCGACGTGGCCCGCTCGCAGGTGAGGGACTTTTCGCGCCGAGTCCTCGGCGAGCTGCCCGTGGCGGACCTGACGATCGAGGAAGTCCCCCTCGAGGAGGGCATTGCGCGGCTGTACCGGGGGGAGGGCGACCATGGCTGAGGCCGGCGGCAAGTATCTTGGGATCCTTCTCGCTGGGTCTTCGCGGAGCCCTCGAATACCGGGCGAATTTCCTCTTTTCCCTCCTCGGCGCCGTCGCGCCGGTCGTCATCCAGACTGCCCTCTGGACCTGCCTCTACTCGCCGGGGCCGAGCGCCGGCGCTTCCGGAAACAGGCTTTTCGGTTTCACCTACGCGCAGATGCTGGGCTACGTCGTAGTGGCCAACATCGTGTCCCGCCTCGTCCGCACGGGCTTCGAGTACGACCTCAACGACGACATCAAGTCCGGGGGCCTGGATCGCTTCCTCGTGAAGCCGATCGGTTATTTCGGATTCCGGATGGCCCAATTCGCGGGTGCCAAGGCCGCCGAGACGGTATTCATGGGGCTTACGCTCGCGATCGCCCTCGTCGTCCTGTCGGCGGCGACGGGATTCTCCGCGTCGCCTCTCGCGGCGCTCGGCTTCCTCGCAGCATTGATCCTGGCCTTCTTCCTCAACTTCCTCGTATTCTGGTGCGTCGGCCTCCTCGGCTTCTGGCTAGCCGAGATAGGCTTCCTGTTCGAGGCGGCGCGCATCGTCATCATTACGGCGAGCGGCGGAATATTCCCCCTGTCGGTCTTCGGGCCGGGCGTCGGGCCGGCTCTCGCGGCCCTGCCCTTCCGCTTCACGATCCAGTTCCCCACGGACGTCCTTTGCGGCCGCGTCGCGGGCGCGGATCTGGCCTGGGGCTTGGCGGCCGCGGCGGCCTGGTCCGGACTCCTCCTCGTCCTCGCCCGCGCGATCTGGGCGGCGGGCCTCAGGCGATTCGTCGCGCTCGGCAGCTGAAGCCATGAGGAAGGCCGTGCGCGAAATCCGGAAGCATTTCCGCATCTATCTGTCCCTCGTTCGAATGAACGTCATGAGCCAGATGGAATATCGCGCCAACTTCGTCACCGGCATCCTCATGGAGCTCGGTTACCTCGCGGTCAAGATCCTCTATGTCGTCGTGGCCTTCGGCGCCGGGCGGAGCATTGCCGGATTCACGCCGGACGAGATACTGGTCTTCGTCGGGACCTTCGTTACGGCGACGGCCTTCTACGCCGGCATGTACATGATGAACTTCTTCCAGCTCTCGACCCTCGTGAAGGACGGATCCTTCGATACCTTGATGACCAAACCCGTCTCCCTGCAGTTCATGGCCACCCTGCGGCGCTGCGATATAGGCATATTCCTGGTCGATTCGACGGCGGGGATCGCCATGACCGTGGTCGGGCTGTCGCGCCTATCGGGCCTGCTCGACGCATGGAGGCTTCTCGGCTACGTCTTCTTCCTGCTCTGCGGCTCCACGGTGGGCTACGCCCTCTACCTGATACCGCAGTCCCTCGTGTTCCGCATCGTCGACGCGAGGGCGATCGCGGGAGTCAGCGATTCCTTCTGGGACTTCAACAACGTGCCGATGATCGTCTACGACAGGCTCGGGCAGGCCCTGGGCTCCTATGTCCTGCCCATGTTCGTCATCACGAGCTTTCCATCCCTCTTCGCCCTCGGCCGGATTACCGGCGCCCAGCTGGTCTGGGGAGCTCTCGCGCCCGCCGTCTTCGTCGCCCTCGCCCGCCTCGCCTGGACAAGGGGCGTCCGGAACTACTCGAGCGCCAGCGGCTAGCGCGAGCCGCCGCCCGGACGCTCACTCGGAAACGGCGTTCCTCGCGATCACGTCGGCGTACCAGCGCGCGCTCAGTTTGGGAATGCGCCGCTGCGTCGCGTAGTCGACGCGCAGGAGGCCGAAGCGCGGCTCGAAGCCATAAGACCACTCGAAGTTGTCCATGAGACTCCATGCGAAGTACCCCGCTACCTTCGCGCCGGCCTCGATAGCCTCGTGGAGATCCAGGAGATGGCGCCGCAGGTAGTTCACGCGGCCGCGGTCGGTCACGAAGCCGTTCGAGTCGGGCTCGTCGCGCATCGCGCAGCCGTTCTCCGAGATGTAGATCGGCGTGGACCCGACGATGGGCGCAATGCGCGACAGCGCCGAGGAAAGCCCGCTCGGATTGATGCCCCAGCCGAGGTCCGTAGTGCCCATCCCCGGTTCCGAACGGAAGGACTGATCGAACTTGAGTAGGCCTCCCCTGCAGGAATAGCGAGTCTCCTGGGTGAAGTAATGGTTCATTCCGAGGAAATCGATCGGTCTCGAACAGAGATCGAGATCGCCGTCCAGGATCTCGGGCGCGAGGGGCCCGAGCCATTCCATGAGGTCCGCGGGATACTCGCCTCGGAAGATCGGGAGGAGGAACACCCCCTGCGCGTTTTCGATCGCCCGGTCGGAGGCCTGTCGGTCCTCTTCGGAATCGGTGGCGGGAACGATGTGGTGGAGATCGAGGACGATGCCGATCTTGCCCATGTGGGGTCCCGTCGGACCGCCGGCGCGAAAAGCCTCTACCGCGGCGCCGTGGGCCATGTTGAGGCAGTGGACGGCGCGGTATCCTGCGGCGGCATCGGCCAGGCCGGGCGCGAAGGGTCCGTTGCCGTAGCCGGAGGCGACGACGAAAGGCTCGTTGTGCGTCGCCCACATGGCGACTCGGTCCCCCAGTCTCTCGAAGGCGACTCGAGCGTAGTCGGCGAACCAAGAGACCGAATCGCGGTTCTCCCACCCGCCGAGATCCTGCAGGGCCTGCGGGAAGTCCCAATGGTCGAGCGTGGCGTTGGGAGCGATGCCCGCTTCGCAGAGGGCGTCGACGAGGCGGTCGTAGAAGTCCAGCCCCTTCGGGTTCACCGAGCCGGTCCCGGCCGGAAGCAGCCTCGTCCAGGCGATCGAGAAGCGGTAGGCCTTGAGCCCGAGCTCCCTCATGAGGGCCACGTCCTCGGGCATCCGGTGATAGTGGTCGCAGGCGACGTCGCCGGTATCGCCGCGATTTACCCGACCGGGCGCGTGGGCATATCGGTCCCATACGCTCTCGCCCTTCCCGTCCTCGTTTCGGGCTCCCTCTATCTGATAGGCCGAGGTGGCCGCGCCCCAAAGGAATCCCTCCGGGAATCTTCGTTCGAACATCGCCGCAGTATATCGCCCAAGCTGGTATTGTGTACAATGGGCCATGATCCCCTATGGTGCTTCTCGCCCCTATCGGGTCGGCCCTCGCAATCGACTGCTTCGGCGCCGGGCAGAGCGCCCGCCGCCTGACGCTCATCGTCTCCATGTTCGGGACGACGCTGATCGCCTTCCGCTCTCCCTGCACTTGCCGCTCATTTCGTCCCAGGTCACGAGGATACGCTACGAGAGATCTAGGCTCGGGAGCGTGAGCGTCGACGAGAGGATAGACGCGATGACCCGAATGATGCGGGAGGAAGAACTCTATCGTGACCCCGATGTCACGCTCGAAGAGCCCTCCTCGAAAATGGCGCGTCCACGATTCTCGATATCGCCTTCGAGTCGGGATTCAACTCAAAATCCGCCTTCAACACGGCCTTTCGGAATGCGACGGGGCTGACCCCCAGCGAGTATCGGAAAAGGCGTTGAGCATGCGCCGGTCTCACTTCCGGTCCGATACCTCGCGCGAGATCCGATCGATCGAGTCGAGCTCGGCTCGCGTCAGCTCGAACTTCATCACGCCCGCGGCCTCCGAGGCCTGCGAGGGCTTCGAGGCTCCGGGAATGGCTACTACGGTCTCGCCCCAATAGCTTACGACCCAATTGAGGGCGACCTGGCTGGCCGTGGCCCCGTGGACGGCCCCGACCTTCCTGAGCTCCGCAATCAAGGGAGCCGTCCGGGCGATGGTCCCCGGCCGAATGGAGCCCGACGCGCGACGCTTCCCCGACACGGCCGCGGCGGCGGCTGGGTCGTCCTGGAAGCGTCCGGTGAGGACCCCTTGAGCGAGGGGCGAGTAGGCGATTAGGGCGACGCCGAGGCGCTTCGCAGCCTCGAGGAGGCCGTTTCTCTCTATGGAGCGGTCGAGGAGGCTGATTCGCACCTGGTTGGAGGCAAGGGCTATGCCCCGCTCGGCCAGGACCGCGTGCGCCTTCTCCATGGAGGCCGCGGAAAAATTGCTCACCCCTACGGCGCGCGCCTTCCCGGCGTCGACGAGGTCGCCCATCGCCTTCATCTGGGCGGCCACGGAGGAGAGGCTGAAGGGCTGGTGGATCTGATAGAGGTCGATGGGGTAGGGCGAAAGGCAGGCGATGCGATCGTCTACGGTAAGAGGAATGTTATGGGCCGTTCTGAGGAGGGGCCACCACTTCGTCGCGATCCGCGCCGAGGCCGGCGCGATCCCGAGGGAGACGAGGGCGGCGGCCAGGCTGCGTTCCGAGTTACCCCGACCGTAGATCTCGGCGGTATCGAACCAATCGATCCCTCCGTCGAGGGCGGCCTTGACCACGGCCCTCGTCGTCGCGTCGTCCAAGGATTTCCAGAAACCGCCGACGAAGCCCTTGCCCTTGGAGAACTGCCAGGTGCCGAGCCCGATGGGAGACACTTCGATACCGCTGGAGCCGAGTTTGCGCTGGTTCATGGATTCAATATCTCGATACGGCGAACGTAAAACAAGCCTCGGTCGGTCTCAGCGATCGCCGCCCGTCGGGAAATTGAAGGGCCTGTATGGGGCCGGCGCCTTATCCACTTCCGACTTTAGGACCCAACCCGTCGCGCGACGGGCGGGGAGGAAAACCTCGAGCCAGTCGCCCGACTCGTCGACGGGCATCGCCGCTCCGCCGGGATCGAGTTTCCAGAGCCGCCTCGAGAGACTCGACGCTCCCTGTCGGATGTAGACCGAATCGTCCCTCGCCGCGACCCATGAGTAGACTGTCGGCCGGAAATCGCCTGCGCGGCTCCGGTCCTCCGAAGCGAGGTAGGTCTCGAGGCCGCGCAGGACGATCCCCGCCCAGTAATCCGGGTCGGCGGTCAGCGAGCGCCTCTCCTCGGCATTCGTGATGAAGCCGAGTTCCAGCACGACCGCGGGCGTAAAAGGGCTTATCGCGTGGGCGAAGCGCCGGTAGCTGAAGGCGTAATAGCCTCTCATCCCGATGGTGACGCCGGCGACGTCCTCCGCGTGACCCTTCTCGGAGGCGAAGCTGCCCGCGATCGATTCCGCCAGGCGCTTGCTCGCCGGGCTGGCCCTCCAGGGCGGCGCGACCTTCCAGCCGCGCAGGGAGGGAGACTCGCCCCAGTCGGCGTGGATCGCGATGAAAGCGTCGGCCCTCAGCCCGGGCGGCACGGTCGCGGGCAGGAGCAGGGCTTTCCAGCCTTCCGCTTCCGCCATCCTCGCGAGCGAGCTCGCTACCGCGAGATTGATGTCCACTTCCCGAACTTTGCCATAGGAGGCGCCGGTACTGGCCCGAAGCTTCGCCAACTCGTCGGGGAGAGCCGAGGCCTCCCAGTGCCCGGCCTGGATGGCGACGACGGGCGGACCCGACAGAGGCGGAATCGGAGCTTCCTCGGGAACGGGAAGCTCCGATTCAGGTTGGACGCCGATCGTCGCGCCGAGTCTTCCCGAAGAAAGCACGAAGGCTCCCGCGGCCAGCGAAAGGGCGGCCGCCGCGGCCGAGAGCCATGCCAGGAACCTCCTGGGGAGAAGTATGACTTAGCCCTCTACCTGGAAATCCACGACGCAGACCTCATCGAGATTGGGGTCGAGATAGTCGCGGCAGAAGGCTTGGTGATCGGGATGGGGAAGATAGGCGTCTCGGCCGGCCGCGTCGTGGAAAGTCACGATGAAGCAATGCGTATAGCCGTGGTCGAGTTTTTCCGGGCTCGAGTTGCGTCCCCATTCGAAAGCGGCGACGAAGGGGAGCTTCGCGACGAATTCTCCGAATGCCCTTTCGATGCCGCGAAGGGTTTCCTCGCTCGCTTGTTTCTTGAACTTGAACAGAACCACGTGCCTGTAGGCCTTTCCTTTAGCTTCCATACGATGTCTCCTTCGCCTTCTCTTGCCTAAGTTCTATTTCGATGCTAGCATGAGTAACCGGTTTCGTAAACCGGTTACTCAGGGGGCGAGCGAGGATGACGATCGCGGATATCGCAAAAGAAGCAGGTGTATCCAAGGCCACCGTCTCCCGCGTCCTGAATGAAAGGCCGGAAGGGGTCGGCGCCGAGACGCGATCGCGCGTAAAGTCGGTAATCGAGAAGCTGGATTTCGAGCCCTGCGGCGTTGCCCGCGGCCTCGCCACCGGCAAGTCCCGTTCC
This sequence comes from uncultured Spirochaetota bacterium, assembly GCA_963778775.1. Taxonomy (GTDB): domain Bacteria; phylum Spirochaetota; class Spirochaetia; order Treponematales; family Rectinemataceae; genus UBA1306. The sequence continues at coordinate 25,804 of CAVZVX010000042.1, forward strand.
ATCGGCCTAGTCATTCCCGATGTAGCCGATCCCTTCGCCCCTCTCCTCATCCGAGGGATCGAAGACGCCCTCCGCAGCCGAACCTACGGCCTCTTTCTCTGCGATTCCGATCGGGATATCGCGAAGGAGAAGGAGCACGTCCGCATGCTCCTCGAAAAGCGCGTCGATGGCGTGATCCTCAATTCGACCATATCGGATTGCGACTGCCAGCTCGACCTCTTGGACAAGCGCTCCGTCCCCTACGTCCTGCTCGACCGCATCATCGAGGCGAGGCCTTCCGGGGCGGGCGTCTTCGTCGACAACCGTAAGGGGGCGAGGATGGCGGCGGAGCTCCTGCTCGATGGCGGATCGCGGCGGCTTCTCTTCATCAACGGCCCGGAGGAGCTTTCCGTCTCCAAGCTCCGGAAGGCAGGCGTCGCGGATGCCTATCTCGCCCGCGGCATCGATCCCTCCTCGGTCCTGTACGGGACCGGGGATTATTCGGTCGCATCGGGCGAGCGCGTAACGGGGGCCTGTCTCGGCTCGGCGGGCGGGAAGCCGGGCTTCGACGCGGTTTTCGCCGCCAACGATATGATGGCGATAGGAGCGATGCGGGTCCTCAAGCGCCGAGGCCTCCGTGTGCCGGCCGACGTCGAGGTCGTGGGCTTCGACGACGTCGAGCCCGCCAGGCTCGTCGAGCCGGCTCTCACCACGGTCGCGCAACCCGCCTTCGACATGGGACGGGAAAGCGCCCTGATGCTCCTGCGCCTCATCGACGGGAAGAGGCCCCGCACGAGGACGATGTTGATGGAACCGACACTCGTGATCCGCGAGACCACGAGGCCGAGATAAAGAGGAGAGCTCATGGAAAACTTCGATTTCAGGAATCCGACGAAGATCGTGTTCGGCAGGGGAGGCGAAGCGCGCGTCGGCGCCGAGACGGCCGCCTATTCGAAAAAGATTCTGCTCCACTACGGCGGCGGCAGCGCCAAGGCTTCGGGCCTCTACGACCGCATCGTCGCCTCGCTCAGGGCCGCGGGCGTCGCCTGGGTCGAGCTGGGCGGGGTAAAGCCCAATCCGCGCCTGAGCCTGGTACGCGAGGGCATACGGCTCTGCAAGGAAAAGGGCCTCGGCCTCGTGCTCGCGGTGGGCGGCGGAAGCGTCATCGACTCGTCCAAGGCCATCGCGATGGGCGCCGTCATCGACGGGGACGTCTGGGACTTCTACCTGGGCAAGGGAGAGCCGAAGTCGGCCCTTCCCGTAGGGACCGTGCTGACCATTCCGGCGGCCGGCAGCGAGTCGAGCACGGGTACGGTCATCACCAACGAGGTCGGCCTTCTCAAGCGCGCGGTGAATTCCGAGCTCATCTATCCGAGATTCTCCATCCTGAATCCCGAGCTGTGCTTTACCCTGCCTCGCTTCCAAGTCGCCTGCGGGGCTTCGGACATCATGGCCCACCTGATGGAGCGCTACTTCACCATAGTCGAGCATGTCGAGTTCACCGATCGTCTCCTCGAGGCGACGATGAAGACGATAGCCCTCAAGGCGCCTTCGGTCCTCGACGACCCGCGGAATTACGACGCGTGGTCGGAGTTCATGTGGGCGGGCACCATCGCGCACAACAACCTCCTCAATACCGGGCGCATCGGCGATTGGGCGTCGCACGACATCGAGCACGAGATCAGCGGCATCTACGACGTCGCCCACGGAGCGGGGCTCGCGGTCGTGTTCCCCGCCTGGATGAAGCATACGCTCAAGCGGGACGTCGCGCGCTTCGCGCAATGGGCCGCGCGGGTCTGGAACGTCGACATGGACTTCCGCGATCCGGAGGCTACGGCCAACGAAGGCATCCGGCGTCTGGAGGCCTTCTATCGCGCGATCGGACTCGGCACGAAGCTGTCCGAGCTCAAGGTCGCTCCCGAGCGAGCGCTCGGGCCCGAGCGAGGGTCCGGACTCGAATTCGGGAGCGAGCGCCTGGATGAGATGGCCTCGAAGTGCACGGACTCGGGCAAGAGGACGGTCGGGAATTTCGTGAAACTGGATCGGGCGGCGGTTCGCGATATACTGGAACTCGCTCGATAGAGACGCCGCCTATCGCGAAGGCCCCTGGAATCGGTCTTGACTCGGGCCTGAGAGTCGGTAATGATGAGAAAAGAGTTGCGGAGGCTCTCGATAGTGCCCCAAAAGACCTGTCAGCCGAGGAATTCAGAACCAATATGAACCCAATCAAAGCGATTCTTGGATCGAGGGTCGGCGGGACGCTCGTCGTTCCCATCGTCACTAAAATCGTCGCGTTGTTTTCGGTCTTCCTCTTGGCGCTGAGCTTTGGCACCAACTACATCAACCTGGAGATGAACCGGGGCGAGCTCATCGGCCTGACCAACCGCCTTCTGGTCAAGGATCTCGCCGAGCTGTACGGCTTTGCCGCGACGCAGAACGAGATTTACAGCTTCAACGGCAACCTTCCGGACGCGGTCAGCGCGATAGAGAAAAGCGCCTCCAAGAACCTCACCATGGGCCATTCGACCGCTTTCGGGATAAAGAAGGACGGGAGCATCCTCTTCTGGGCGTCCAAACAGGCCCGTCCCGACCCCTTCCCCGGCGCGGACCTCGTCGCGAAGCTCGTAGCCAACCCCAAAGGCGAGGGCAAGCTCAACTTCAGCCTCGGGGGATCCGCCTATTTCGGCATCTTCAAATATGACGAGAAATGGCAGGTCTTCATCGTACGCGCCGAGGAAACGAGGGAGTTCCAGAAGGATACCGACGCGATCTTCTGGCGCATCGCGGGCATCATTCTCGCCATGACCGCCGTCATCGTCGTCGTCGGCGCGATCCTAGTCAACCGCATTCTGCGTTTCGTCGGTCGGATCACCCAGAGCATCATGAGGATGCAGGCCGACCAGAAGATGTCCCTCATCGACCTTACCGGGGCGCCGAATGACGACGTCGCCTATCTGGGAGCGTCCCTCAATTCCCTCTCCTCGACGATCGACAACCTCATGTCGATCTTCCGCCGCTTCGTCACCCGCGATATCGCGCAACGCGCCTACAAGGAGCGGGAAATCCGCCTCGAGGGCATGACGAAAAACCTCACTATCCTGTTCTCCGACATAAAGGGCTTCACCTACATGACGGAGACCCTCGGTACGGACATAATCGACATCCTCAACCTCCACTACCAAAGGGCGATCGGATGCATCCACGACGAGGAGGGTATCGTCGGCTCCATCATCGGCGACGCCCTTCTCGCGGTCTTCGGCACTCTGAACGAGGTAACCGGGAAATCCAGGTGCGCTCTCATCTCGGCCTTCAGGATCCAGGAAGTGGCGGCGAGCCTCCGCAAGGAAATGCACGCCCTCCGAGAGGAGATAGTCCGGCGGCGGGGAGCGTTGTCGGCCGCTGAAGAAGCCGTCTACAAGGCCGTGCTCCTGGAGGTAGGCGTCGGCCTCGACGGCGGCGACGTATTCTACGGGAATATAGGCTCCTACGAGCGGATGACGACCACGGTCATCGGCGACAACGTCAACTCCGCGAGCCGGCTGGAGGGTCTCACGCGCATCTATCGCGTGCCCATAGTCTGCTCGGAGTTCGTCAAGGACGAAGTGGTTTCCGGCAGCTCGGAATACCGCTTCATCGAGCTCGATATGGTACAGGTCAAGGGCAAGACCATCGGCAAGAAGATATTCTGGCCTCTCAAGACCCTCGATGTCGATTCCAAGCTGGCCTCGGAGCTGGATACCTTCTCGGCCGGCCTTGAATACTATTATTCCGGCTCATGGTCCAAAGCCGCCGAGGCTTGGCATGAAGTGACGCTTCCGTTGGTCGATGTTTTCAAGGATCGAGTCGCGGGCCGCGAGGCTCCCGCGGATTGGAACGGCGTATGGGCAATGACGACGAAATAAAGCAGCTCATCAGGCATGAGTCCGAGTCCTTCCTCAAGCATGCCCTCGTGCAGTCGAAGGGCAGCATGGCCTTGTACGACGTCGATACGGAGTTCGGGAAAACCCGCCACAACAAATCCTTCGTCGTGATAGGGGCGACCGCGCTCACCATCCTCATACTCGCCGTCGCGGCAGTATTGGTCACGAGGACGATAGAGCAGGGCGTGGCGAGGGCCCCGATCGACATCGGCGTCTTCGAAGACCTCAACCTCAAGGACATCCTCGACTCGTCCAAGCGCAACCAGAACGACCTGACGCGGGCCAAGCTCGAACTGTCCCAACTCGACGACGACCTCAAATCCGGGCTCGGGGCCGCCGACCGAGACTACCAAGCGGCCGTCGAATCGATCCAGGCTCAGAACTTGGGCAAGACCGAGGAAAGCCAGCGCATTGCCGAGGCCGCTGCGGCCAGGGACGCTACGAAGCAGAAGCTTTCGTCCTCCCATGCCGCCGCTGCCGCGAAGAAGCGCGAGGAAATCGCGGCCATACAGAAGCGCATAGACGAGTACGACAGCCGCTCCCTCGCTCAGGCAAAGCAGCAACAGGCCACCCTCGCGAACGAGCGGACGGCCTTCGACATCGAGCAGAATCAGCAAGCCCAGCTCTTCCAGTCGAGGATCGCCGAGCTGGAGGCCGCGAGGAAACGCGACGTGGCCGCGCTGACCAGCCAAAAGGACGAGCTCGCCGCATCGCTTACGGCCCGTTATAACCCTAAATTGACCGACACGCGCTCGGCGGCTCTCCTCACGGGCTGGATATCCCCGGTCGTCTCTCCCCCAGCGCCCTTCCACCCTTATCTGGGTCCGGCCGGAATACTCGATTCGGCCGCCGAGGCCAAGCTCGACCAGTCCTTCAGCAATCTGGAATATCTCACTTCGAGGCTCCAGGCAGTGCCTTATATCAATTCGGTACCGGCCACCCTTTCCCGTATCGAGGGCGAAACCCGGCTTCTCGTCGCCGCGTATCGAGCCGCCCTCCAAGCAGCGGGCTCGGATCTTCTAATCAGGGACCAGACCATCACCGCGCTTACGGCCCGGGCAGAGGCCGCGGAGGCCAGTCTGGGAGAGTATCGCCAGGCCGTGGCTGAGTATGCGCGATATAGCCACGAAGACGGTTTCGTCATCGACGCCACCGACAACGCCAAGCTCCTCCTGTGCCTGGATCCGGGTGTTTCCGCGCAGAACGGCGACATCGGCTATATAGTTCGAGGCAACGAATCCATCGGGAACATCGTATTGAGCCTAAGCGGGGACAAGGTCTATGCCCAGACGACCCGGATAATGACGAAGCCCCGGATCTTCGATTCGATTATCATCGCCGCATCGCGGGAGGCCGCGAAGTGAGGGGAGTGACAATAATGAAGAGGGTAGCGCTCGCCTTCGTCCTGATGCTTTCGGCTTTTTCCATAGCCGCCTTCGACTTCTCGGGCTCGGGTTTCACCCAGGTCGGAGTGAGCCCGACCGACTCGAAGACCGTCATCCTCGTCGACAAGTCGGGGGGCCAGCTTATATTCGACGTCGAGGTCGATCCGAGCGCCGGAAGGCTCGCGGCCCTGCGATCGCTCGTCGCGGAAATCCACTCCTGGAAGAACGTCACCATAGCCGAGCTCAGGGCGGTCAATTCGGCTGATCGCCTCCAGGTCATGCTGGTCCCGAAAACCTTCTCGGTCGGCGGCGTCGACCTCCAAGCGGCCGTGCCCGAGGGTATCCAGCTTTTCTCCAATACCGCCACCGAATATGACTTCAAGGTCCTGTCGGGCAATTACGTTCTGCGCGTCCGGAGCGTCTACACGAGCGAGGATGACTTGGAGGCCGCCGCCCTCTCCGCATACAAGGATCCGTCGTCCTTCCTGGCGGCCCGCGATCCGCTTTACGTTCAGAAGCGCCTCAACGATGCATCCTCCCGTCTCACGGCCCTGGAAGGCCAAATAACGGGCGAAAAAAAGGCCAATGCCGACCTCGCGACGGTCATGGAGCAGGATGCCGAGCGCGATGCGCAGTGGGTTCGGACCCGGATGGCCATTTTGGCCGCCCTCAACGGCTCGAAGCCCATCGATGCCGTGGCCGCGAGCAAACTCGACGACCTAAAAAAGGCTAATCCTCAGCTCACCAAGGCCGATGCGGCGAAGGCGCTCAAGACGGCAGGCGTCTCCCTGAAGAGCGCCGAGATTTCCGCCATCTTCCTCGTCGATTTCGGCGAGCCCTGAGCCGATCGGGGAATCGATCGCAGTGAGCTCTTGCCCGGAGCTTAAGCAAGGATCCGGGCAGAGGGTAAGTCTCGCCTCTTGAGACCTATCTTCACCTCCTCTAATTCCGGCCCGCGAAGATCTCAAACTCAATGGGGAACACTTTCAAATCAATCCACGAATAGTCTATACGCATTGGCGGATATTTCATCCGAGGCTCAATAGGCGAGCAGGGCACACGCATCCTAAATGCCCATTAGGAAACTCAATAAGATATATTTATCTGGTAAATGAAAAGCGAGGCGTCAGTAATGCCTATGCAAGGATCGAGACAAGATTATAATTGACTTTATGGAGGAAAGGGTGACCGAGGGCAGAAGTAGGACAATCCTCCTTGTCGAAGACGAAGCTATTATTGCTTTGGGCGAGAGAAAGGCCCTTGAGAAATATGGATACAGCGTCACAACGGTCCTATCGGGAGAAGAGGCCATAGCAGATTGCGAGAGTTATGACGCCATCGATTTAGCGCTGATCGATATCAACCTGGGTAGCGGTATCGATGGCGTCGAGACGGCTACGCGGATTTTACGGAGAAAGACCATCCCGATAGTCTTTCTATCGAGCCATAGCGAGCCGGAGTACGTGGAAAGGACCGAAAGCATAGCATCCTATGGATATATAGTTAAGAATTCAAATATAACCATCCTCGACGCGGCGATCAAAATGGCTTTTAAGCTGTTTGAAGCGAATCAAAAAATCAAAGCCGCGACCGATCGAGTCGAGGCCATACTCGAGACTTTGCCCGATCTGCTTTTCGAAGTCGGGCTGGACGGCTATTACTACAATATTTATTCTTCCCATTCCCATTCCCTCTATAGGCCTGCAAAAGAGATCATAGGGAAATGCGTATGCGATATCCTTCCGGCGATGCAGGCGGAAATCGTGATGTCCGCCATCGCGGAGGCGAACGAAAAAGGCTATTCCGTCGGCAAGCAATATGAATTAAGCGTTCCTGCCGGGGTCTTCTGGTTCGAAGTCTCGGTGTCTCGCCTGGGCGGCGCCGCAGATATGCCTCGTTTCATCCTTTTGCGAAGGGATATCACCAAACGCAAGCAAATCGAAATCGAATTGATAACGTCGAATAAAATGTTTCAAGCCGTCCTGGATTCGATTCCTCAATACATTTGTTGGAAAGACAGGAATTCGACCTTTCTTGGATGTAATAAGAACCACCTGGGCCTATTCAATTTGCCCGATACCGAATCGATAATAGGGAAAACCGATTGGGATTTACACCAAGGCAAGGCAGAAATCCAAAAATTCATCAAGGACGACCGGGATGTAATGGAGAACGATGCCCCAAAATACCATATCATAGAGAAGGCCTACTACCCGAACGGAAAACTGAGGTGGCTGGAAACCAACAAGGTACCGCTTCATGATGCCGAGGGTAATGTATATGGAATCATGATCGCCTATTCCGATATTACGGAAAAGAAGGAGTTGGAAGATTCCCTGGCGAAGGAACAGTACCTGCTCAATATCCTGATGGAGAACTGTACCGATTATATCTATTTCAAGGACCTTGAAGGTCGCTACATCAGGAATAGCAAGGCGCATGCCTCGTTTTTAGGCTTATCCGATCCGTCGGAGATGGTTGGAAAAACCGATTTCGATTTCTATACCAACGAATACGCGCGTCAGGCATACGATGACGAGATGTCGATAGCGAAGACAGGCAAGCCATGCAGCAAGGAGGAGAAGGAGACGGTGGCGAATAGGCCGGATGCCTGGGCCTTGACGGAAAAACAGCCCTTGAGGGACAAAGAAGGGAATGTCATCGGGACCTTCGGCATCTCGAGAGACGTCACGGAGCGCAAGCGAGCCCAGGAAGCCTTAAAAGAGAGCAATGAAAGATACCGCGGGATCATCGAGAGGATATCGGATTATATCTTCACCGTGTATTGCGAAGACGGGAGGATAGTAAGGACCCTGCATAACCCGGCCTGCATCGCGGTTACCGGGTATACGGCGGAGGAATTCGCCCTCGACCCCTACCTTTGGTTCAAAATGATACTTCCCGAGGATCGGGACCGCGTCGCCAGGCATGCGGAACGCATCCTTTCCGATGCGTTCCCCGAAGCCATAGAGCATCGGATACTGCGTAAGGACGGGACGCTGCGATGGATCAGGAACACCCCCGTTCAGCATCGGGACGCGAGCGGGGAAGTGGCATCTTATGACGGAATCATAGTCGATATAACGGAGCGCAAGCTCGCGGAGGAAGAAATCCAAAAATTGCTCCGGGAGAAGGAGCTCATTCTCAAGGAGGTCCATCATAGAATAAAGAATAATATGAACGCCATTACCAGTCTCTTGAACTTGCAGGCCTCGACTTTGACGGAACCGGAAGCCATCACCGCGCTCAAGGATGCCGGAAGCAGAGTACAAAGCATGATGGTGCTATACGATAAACTATATCAGACTTCCAGCTTTACCGATGTATCGATCAAGGAATATTTCCCTTCTCTGGTGGAGCAGATAATCGACAATTTCCCGAACAGCTCCGCGGTGGAGATCGAAACGGAGATAGAGGATTGCATCTTGAGCGTGGGCGTCATACAGCCCCTCGGAATAATAATCAACGAGCTGCTTACGAACATCATGAAATACGCTTTTATCGGAAAAGAAAATGGATTGATAAAGTTGTCCGTCTCGCTGAGAGGAGTCATCGTCGAAGTAATGATCGAGGACAACGGCAATATCATACCCGAGGGGATCGACTTTACCAGCTCGCCCGGTTTCGGACTCATGCTCGTCAAGAGCCTGACCGAGCAATTGAGAGGGACCATCCGGATCGAAAGGGGGAACGGGACCAAAATCATCCTCGAGTTCGAGAAATGAATGCGCGCATGCCGCTACAATGGGGCTATGAAGCTTTTCTATCGCCAAACGGCGAAGCATGATATCATGGGGCCATGGAGTATGACAGTGATCGGTACAAGAGCAGTCTGATCGACGCCGCGCGGACTTCTTTACCGATAACCATCGGGCTCTCGGATTCCTACGATGCCGAGGGCATGCTCGAATACGGCCTTGGAGTCTTCCTGCAAGCGGCAGGAAAGCCCGAATCCGTCGATGTCCTGTACTATTGTGTGCGGGAATTGGTCGCGAACGCCTTCAAGGCGAACGCCAAGCGGGCATTCTTCGCCGAACGCAAATTGTCGTTGGACGATCGGTCCGATTACGAAAAGGGGATGAAGGATTTCCATAGGGAGTTCCACGAAGGCTATTTCGAGCTGAACAAACAGGCGGCTAGAATCGGGCTGAAGGTGCGCGCAGAGCTGCGCCTCGACGGGGATTCCCTCACCTGCGCCATTTACAATAGCGCGACCCTGACCGAACGCGAGGCCGAGAGGATATCCGACCGCCTAAGGCAGGCGCGATCCTTCACGAGCCTCGAGGATGCGCAGGCCGTCATGGACTCCATCGAGGGAGCCGGCCTCGGCTTGATTCTTCTGAGCCTCGTGCTGAAGAAAACCGGTTTGCCCCCTACGGCCTTCTCGATCGTTGCGAAGGGGGAGGAAACCGCAGCTCGCCTGGTGATACCGATGAACGACCTACGCCTGACGGGCATGGAGGAACTGTCCTCCCGGCTGGTCCAGTATGTCGACGCCCTGCCGACCATGCCGGATAATCTGGCTTCGCTCCAGTCGGCCCTGGCCGACGACGAGGTCAACATGGCGAGCATCGCCAATCAGATCGCCGCCGATCCGTCCCTGACGGCCTATCTCCTCAAAGTAGCCAATTCGGCGGCGTATCAGCTGATCCGCAGGGTTTCGACCGTCCGAGAGGCGGTTACGATAATCGGCATTCGCGGATTGCGATATTTGCTTCTACAGTATGGCGTCACGTTGATCCTGGGGAGCAAGCCGATCGGCGCGGCGGAAATCTGGCGCCGTTCCAACCAAGTGGCCTTCTATGCCCGATATCTGGCTCGACGACGCGACTCTTTCCAATCCGACGCCGACGACGCCCTCGTCGGAGGAGTTTTGCACGACATGGGCATGATAATCCAATATGCCGTCAACTCCAAGCTGATCAGGCAGATCGAGGCGATTTGCCGGAAAAGAGACATCCCGCTGCGCCTCATGGAAGACATCATGACGGGCCTCAATCACGCTCGGATCGGCGGCCTGTTGGCCCGTAAGTGGAATTTTCCCGATGTCCTTATCCAGGAGATCGAGTTTCATCATCGACCTTGGGCCGCCGCGCCGGAATATCGTAGGGTGGTAAGCCTGGTTTATCTCGCGGTCTGCCTCTGCGGCGTAGGGGACAAGAGGATCGAATACCGTCAGATCGACGGCGCCATCCTTCGTGAAAACGGAATCCGCAACCCCGCGGAGCTGGATGAAATGCAGGACAGGATCTCCAAGGCATTTATCCAGGCAGCCGCTAGCGAGGGGAAAAGCAAGAACGCAGGCTAGATGACCAACATTACGGTATCCGCGATGGAGCTCTCCGACGAGAAACGCGGGAAGATCCTCGTCCTTTCGGTCCAGGGCGAGGTGGATACTTCCACCTCGCAGGCCTTCAGGGACCAGGTCCTGAACCTGGTCGCCGCGGCGCCGGGCGTTCGTCGGGTGCTCCTCGACTGCGCGGGATTAGTCTACATTTCATCCATGGGGGTAGGCTCCATCCTGGAAATACAAAAGCATCTGAACGGGATTGATATCGCCTTATCGATCGCAGGGATGGCCAAGAATATCCGCAATGTCATCGATATCCTGGGGATCTCCTCGTTCCTCAACTTCGAATGAACGGATCGCCGGAGCGCCGCGACGATTACCGGGCGGAGCATCCTCCCGACTTTATTCATCGTGCTCGACATTTCCAAACGCGAAAGCAACTTTGATTGTAGTGGGCAACGTACGTTGAGATACGGTAATTCTTTTTTTGGCAAAGAACTGAGTTCCGATCGGCGAATATCCTTAAACTTTCGTTGTCATTTTGCAGGAATGAGGGATTCTTGAATAAATCCTATTCCCTCGCTGGATCATGAATTCCGAAAATGCTCAGCCATGGTACGATTGATGCATGGCTTTTCATGACCGGATCGGGACATTTCAAAGTATTTGAAAACGGGGGGCCGTTATGGCGCATGTAATAAGTAATGCGGAGGATTGTAACATGAGGCAATACCTGACATTCACCATCGCGAACCAAGTGTGCGCGGTCGCTCTGGACAACGTGGAATGCGTCCTCGCGAATCGCGCTCTCACGCCCGTGCCGGGACATCCCAGGTACGTGAACGGACTCTTGAATTTGGAGGGCGACGCCGTCCCCGTTGTCGACGTGAAAAGCAAGCTCGGGCTCGGCAGCACCGAAAGGGAATTCGGCGCGTGCATCATCGTCCTTTCGTTCCGACGCGAAGGGCGCAAGCTCTTCGCGGGGGCCCTCGTGGAAGCGGTCTGCGAAGTCGCCCAGATCGACGAAGGAAGGATCGGAAATATCGGCGACTTCGCGGCGGATATCGACAAAGCCATGATACGCGGGATCGGCAAGCACGACGAGCGTCTCATCGTAATGTTGTCGATCGAGGAGCTTTTCTCGTCTGACGCGAAAGAAATGACCGCGTAAACCGGACTCATGCGGCGTCTTTTTATGCCCCGTTCCGGTCATGAAAGGGCGCCCGTCGATCGCGCCACTATCTATTTATTTTTCGGACGTTTTATCTTGCATGATGTTGCCCGTTGAATTAGCGTTATTGCCGACGAGACGATAACGCCCGCATAACTTCGCAGACCGTGAATTTCGAAAGGCGACCGCAATGTCATCTCCGTAAAATCGATCGTCCATCGCATCGATAAAAGAGGCACCATGGAAAAAAAAAGTGATTATCCGAAGATGATTGGCACTGCCCACCTCGAGCAACTCCGTATCGCATACCCGGGCCCGCGAATTCTGGTACGGACACTGGCACGGGCGCATTCGCGGGCGGCATCTTCGAGGCAACGCGCCGCACCCGCGGGGCTGACGAGAACGAACTCCTCGAGCGCGAAGCGGCTCCTCACAACGACCTGCGATGACATCGCGTCGAGAAAGGAGAAGGCGCTCCTCGAGAGCGAGGCCCGTTACAGGCGCCTGCTGGAGTCCGTAACGAGCTACGTCTATACGGTGACCGTCCGCGATGGTCATGCCGTGTCGACGGTTCACCATGACGGCTGCGAGGCCGTAACGGGATTTTCGCCCGCGGACTTCGCCGCCGAGCCCTATCTCTGGTATATGCTCGTCCATCCCGAGGACCGACCGAAGGTCGTCGAGATGGCCCGCGAGATCCTGACCGGCGCCAGGAACCTCTCGCTCGTCCATCGCATCCGCCACAGGGACGGAACCTTCCGCTGGGTTCGGAACCTCCTCGTCCCCCACTTCGACGAGGAAGGCAGGCTCGCGAGCTACGACGGCATCATCAACGACATCACGGAACGCAAGGAGATCGAGGAATCCCTTCTATCGAGCGAGAGGAATTTGCGGCTCATTATGGAGAACAGCCATGACGCGATTTTCTCGATGGACCTGAACGGCCGGCTGCTCGCGGGGAATTCGGCCTTCAAGAGGATGATCGCGGATCTGACGGGCGGCCTGGCGATCGCTTCCGGCGAGGCCGTCCCCATCGACGGCCTGCCTGATCGACTCCATTCGCAATGGCGGCTTTATTTCGAGAGGGCAATCGCCGGGGAGCATATCGAGGCCATGCTCCCGCTCCGGCTTCGCGACGGCGTCCACAGCATGGAGTGCGCCTTCAATCCGATCGCGTCCAACGAGGGGGCGGTCGAGGGGGCGGTGGCCTTCATTCACGACGTAACCGAGCGAACGCAGGCGCAGAAGGCGGTCTCGACGATCGTGCAATGCATGGCGAGGACGACCGGGCTCGCATCCCTCGACGTGATGGCGGAGGGCCTCGAGAAATGGCTCGAAGCGGAAGGTGTCGTCATCGGGGAGTTCACGGACAACGGCTCGAGGATCGCGATCCGCGCCGCGCGCCTGGACGGGAAGGCCGTATCCGGAACGCCTTACGCGATCGAAGCCGGTCCTTGCAGGCGCATCATCGGGGAGCAGCTATGCTTCCACCCCAAGCATGGGCCTTGGGTCTTTCCCGAAGGCGCGGGGGCGCCGACGCTCTGCATGGACAGCCACCTGGGGGTGCCGATAAGGAACTCCCAGGGCGCGACGATCGGCATCCTATGCGCGATATCGCGCCACCCCTTCAAGGCCACGCCGGCCAGCATCGAGATCATGGAGGTGATGGCCGCCAAGGCGGGAGCCGAGATCGAGCGCGTCCACAACGAGAGATCTCTCCGGGATCTCTGCGACCAGAAGGATATCATGCTTCGGGAGACGCATCATCGCGTCAAGAACAACCTCCAGATCATCTCGAGCCTGATTCGCCTGCAGAGCGCCCAGGTCCAGGATGCGAACTCGGCCTCGGCGATCGTCACGATCGGCAATCGGATCCAATCGATGGCGCTCATCCACGAGGTCCTCTACGACGCGACCAGTCTCGACGCGACGGGCTTCGCCGAGTACGTCCAGAAGCTCTGCGATAACCTCGCCTCCGCCTACTGCCCCGAGGACGGCCGGATTCGCCTCGCGAACCGGGTTTCCGGCGCCGGAATGGGGTTGGACCAGGCGATTCTATGCGGCCTGATCATTAACGAGCTCGTGACGAACTCCCTTAAGTACGCCTTCCCCGATAAGCGCCGCGGGACGATCACCGTGGAGCTGGGACGGGAAGACGGAGGCTCGATGAGACTACGGATCGCGGACAACGGAGTCGGGTTGCCCGCAGGCTTTCTCCTGGAGAAGACGGAGTCGCTCGGCATGGTCCTGGTCACGTCCCTCTCGCGGCAGCTCAAAGGGACCCTTCATGGGGAATGCGGCGGCGGCACCGCGTTCGTCGTGAGGTTTCCCGTCATCCCGGATACCGGGCCTGCGTAAAGGGCGCGGGATTAATGCCGAGGCCCGACCGATTCGACGAGAGGGAGGGTAGGCGGCATGGGAAAGGACGATTTTTTCAAGCTATGCGCCTCTGGAGGTCGAGAGCGGATACCGGAGGCGTTCAGGAAAGGGGCGGCCGTGGACGAGCGGGATTCCGAGGGCATGACTCCCCTTATGTTCGCCGCGTTCAGCAATGAGAATGTCGAGGTGATCGCCTTTCTCATCAAGGCCGGAGCCGATGCCGGGATGAAGGACAATACGGGGAAGTCGTCGTTTGCCCATGCTCAGAAAAATGGCGCGCTGCAAGGAACGGAGGCATGCCGGTCGTTGCGGGAAGTTCGGCATCGGAAACGCAGGTCCGACGCGGAGGCTCCCGTCGCCCTTCGCGGCGCCTAGCGGCGAGGGGCGCATCATTGACCGGGGTCTCGGCGAAGGCGCAAATAATCGAGACGCAGAATATCACGATCTACGCGCTCGCCTATCAAGCCGAGCTGCGCGATCGGGAGACGGGAAGGCATCTGGAGCGCACGGCGAAATACGTTTGCCTTCTTGCCGAGGGAATGGCGCGGCTTCCGACGTTCAAAGGCTACATGACGCCCCAATACATCGACGACTTGGCGAGATCGGCCCCGCTCCACGATATCGGAAAGGTCGGCGTGCCCGACGCGATCCTTCTGAAGCCCGGGAAGCTCACCAGCGAGGAGACGCGCGTCATGCGGACGCATTGCGATCGAAACGGACATACAAGGAGCCGTATACGCACGAGGACTGCGTCCGGATAATCCAGGAAGAACGCGGGGAGCATTTCGACCCTATCGTCGTCGACACTTTCCTGAGACGCGAGGCCGATTTCAGGCGAGTATCCGAAGAACTCGCCGATTGAGCCTCCGGGTCGGGAAGGCGATCCCGCGGACCGAGTTTCCATTTTAGTCGAGCCTTCGGCGCGCCATGCTTCCTCGCGGCCCATACCGCCCTGGCCGATCCCCACGACCCGATCTAAGCGGACATCGACGCATGGAGCACGAAGGGCCTCCTCAGGAATCTTCCGCGCCTCCGTCCCTACCGATAGCTGCCGCGGTTAGCGGACTGCTTCGAGGACGCGAGGGCCGGCTTGAACCTGGGGCTCAACCTCAGGGCGACATTGACCAGAGCCAGCATCACCGGTACCTCGATGAGGGGGCCGATGACCGCCGCGAAGGCCTGTCCCGAGCCGAGCCCGAAGACTGCGACCGCGACTGCGATCGCAAGCTCGAAGTTGTTGCTGGCGGCGGTGAAGGAGAGGGTCGCAGTTTTGGCATAGTTGCCGCCCAGGGCCCTGCTCATGGCAAAACTGATAAGGAACATGGCGACAAAGTAGATGAGAAGGGGAATCGCGATCCTCACCACGTCCATCGGCAGGGCGAGGATCTTCTCTCCCTTCAGGCTGAACATCACGAGGATGGTGAACAGGAGAGCGGCAAGCGTTATGGGAGAGATCTTCGGAATGAAGGAGGAGCGGTACCAGGTCTCGCCCTTGAGCTTGCGCAGGAATAGCCAAGAGAGGAAACCGGCCGCGAAGGGGATGCCGAGGTAGATGCCGACACTCTTGGCGATCTCGCCGATGCTGACATTGACCGCTCTCCCGGCCAAACCGAAGAGGGGTGGGATCATGGTCACGAAGACCCAGGCATAGACCGAATAGAAGAGGACCTGGAAGACGGAGTTGAAGGCGACAAGTCCTGCGCAGTACTCCGTGTCGCCCTTGGCGAGCTCGTTCCAGACGATGACCATGGCGATGCAGCGGGCCAGTCCGATCATGATGAGGCCGACCATGTATTCCGGCTTGTCGCGAAGGAAGATGATGGCGAGCGCCGTCATGAGGATGGGACCGATGACCCAGTTCTGGATGAGGGAGAGGGTCAGGACCTTTTTGTCCTTGAATACGTCCTTCACCTCGTTATAGCGCACCTTGGCGAGCGGCGGGTACATCATGAGGATGAGGCCGATGGCGATAGGGATGTTCGTCGTGCCGACCGAGAGGCGATCCCAGAAGGCCGCGACACCGGAGATGAATGCTCCCGCCAGAACTCCGATACCCATCGCCAGGAATATCCACAGCGTGAGCCATCGGTCCAGGAACGAGAGCCTCTTGGGCATGGCTTCCGTCATCGGGCACTCCTTATCCATGTTGACAAGACAATGACGAAGCATCATTGTTGGCATGTTGGCCAACAATGTCAAGGTCTTGTCGGCTGATTTACCAACAAGAAGGATAGGCAATGACAAGCAAGGACAAGCGGAGACTTGATAGACGGGCCTCGCTCCTAAAGTCCCTTGCCCATCCGTCGCGGCTTCTCATCATCGAGATGCTTGAGGAACGGCCCCGATGCGTAGGCGAACTTACCGAGGCCATCGGAGCCGACATTACGACCGTGTCCAAGCATCTCTCGGTCCTCAAGCGCGCGGGTCTGGTCAAAGATACGAAGCATGGAACGTATAGTGAGTACGAGCTCGTCTGCGGCTGCGTTAGTCACTTCATCGATTGCATCGAATCGGGTAGCGAAGGGAACCTCCCGTCGCGCTTCACGCAATGGCCATGACAACGAACCGTATACCGACGACGGTAACGAGGGTGAACTCGTAGAGGGCGAGGAAGAGATCGGAAGTCCCGGGAACCGCGACGAAGGCGAGCTGGGTAGCAAGGGCGGCCCATGATGCCGCCGCGACGCCGTGCGAAGCGAAGGCATAGGCACGCTGCGGATGATGGCCCATCGGCGCGATGATGGGCTATTGGTTCCTCATGACGCAATTCCTGCAGAACGTCCTCGGGTTTAGTCCTTTCGAGGCAGGTTTGGCATTTTTGCCAATGACGATTTTAAATTTTATCGTGGCCATTCTGGTTCCAAGGCTCACGCGACGCTTTGCAATGCGAATCTCCTGGCCGTAGGTCTCGTCGTGACCTTGATCGGGATGTTCTGGCTCAGCCACCTGTCGGCAGAAAGCAACTACCTAACCGGAGTCGCGTTGCCGATGTTCCTCATCGGCATGGGCCAAGGCGCAACCTTGAGCCCCATCACGGTTTCGGGCGTTGCGAGTGTGCGGCCGGAGGATACCGGAGCGGCATCAGGTCTCGTCAATGTCTCTCATCAGCTGGGCGGCTCCCTTGGCTTGGGCATACTCGTCGTAGTGTTCGCCTCGATAGGCGTCGGCAATCTCGATGCTGCAGATGTTCTCGCGCACAGGATCTCCGTGGCGCTGACGGGGGGCTGCGTGATGCTCACTTTGGCGCTCCTACTTGTAATCACGCTGATCGTGCGCCCTTTTTCGAATAGACCGATCGCAACTGCGGAACGGGCGACCTGACCTGGTTCCATTCATGTATCGAAGGAGTCGAGGAGGAATCGCTATGACCGGTACACATCGAATTTCCACGGCGCGAAGCGAAACCGTGCAGGAATCGTCGACTCGGCTTGCCGGTTTCAAGCGAATACTCGAGGCGTATGCTCCGCATGACGGCCTCTTCGATCTCGCGGTGAAGGGAGCGCATGCCATAAGAAGGTCCCAGATGAGCGATGAGCTTTCGCATATCGTGCAGGAATCCTCGCTGTGCCTCGTTGCCCAGGGCGCGAAGCGCGTCATGTTTGGCCGCGAGACCTATGAATACGACTCCTCGCGGATGATCGTCTTCTCGGTCGATGTTCCGGTCTCGGCCCAGTTGATAAAGGCCAGCCGGGACGAGCCTTTCCTGTGCCTCCGGATCGATCTCGACTCGAAGAGGATCGGCGACTTGGCGCTGAAGGTCTTCCCCGACGGTTTGCCGCGCACGAGCGAATCCTCTGCCGTTTGCGTCGCTCCGATGGATGGCAGGATCATCGAGGCCGCCCTACGACTGATGGGAGCTCTTGCCGATCCTGGCGATACGGAGCTCGTCGCTCCGCTAGTTCTCGACGAAATGATCATTCGCCTTTTGCGAAGTCCTATAGGGCCTGGGCTCGCGGCGATGACCGTCAAGGATACGGGAATCTATGGGGTTGCTAAGGCCGTCTCATGGCTGCACGGCAATTTCGCGAAGCCCGTGCAAGTCGAGAAACTTGCTGATATAGCCCATATGAGCGCGTCCACTTTCCATCAGCATTTCAAGGCTGTCACGTCCATGAGTCCTCTGCAATACCAAAAGACATTGAGGCTTCAGGAAGCGCGCCGACTCATGCTTTCGAAGATGCTGGACGCCGGAGATGCCTGTCAGCTCGTCGGCCATGCAAGTGCTTCGCAGTTCAGCAGGGAATATAGTCGCTTTTTCGGAGCCGCGCCCACAAAAGACGTGTCGCAGCTTAGGGCGAAAATGAGAAGCTCCGGCGAAATATGAAACGTCGATGAATGCACCTTGACTTCGAGTGGGCTTCAGAGGGTATTTGCCAATATCGCACGTTAGGAGGTATCGCTATGTTCAATTTCGATTACTACAATCCAACGCACATAGTGTTCGGAAAGGACAGGATCGGTGAGATCGGTAAGCTGATCCCCCAAGGCGCCAAGGTCCTGATCACCTTCCTCCTCGCGGTCGGCGGCGGATCGGTCATCGACGGCACGAAGTTCATCGCCTTGGCCGCGAAGTTCACGGGCGATCCACAGAGCCTTCTGAGGTTCGGTCTCGCCCCCATTCCCGCCGAAATATCGAACGAGGCGTTGCCGATCGGCGTGGTGCTGACGCTTCCGGCTACGGGCTCCGAGATGAATAGCGGTGCCGTCATCTCGCTTGGCCACTCCAAGCTGCCGGTCATGAGCGGTCTTCTATTCCCGCGCTTCTCCATCCTGGATCCGACCGTCACCTTTACGCTGCCGAAGGTCCAGGTCGCCAACGGAATCGTCGATGCCTTCGTCCATACGACGGAGCAGTACCTGACCTACCCCTCCGCCGCCCCCTTGCAGGACAGGATGGCGGAAGCGATCCTCCAGACCTTGATCGAGATCGGCCGGAAGTCCGTCAACGAGCCCGAGAACTACGATGTAAGGGCCTCGCACGTCTGGAGCGCGACGATGGCCTCGAACGGGATAATAGCAGTCGGGGTCCCACAGGACTGGGCTACCCACATGATCGGCCACGAGCTGACAGCCCTGCTCGGCATCGATCACGGCCAGACCTTGGCGATCGTGCTGCCTTCCCTCCTGGATATCAGGCGCAAGCAGAAGCGGGCGAAGCTCATACAGTACGCCGAGCGAGTCTGGAACGTCTCTAGCGGAAGCGACGACGCCAAGGTCGAGGCGGCGATCGTCAAGACCAGGGAGTTCTTCGAGTCGCTCGGCGTGAAGACCCGGCTTTCTCAATACGGCGTAGGCGCGAACAGGATCCCGGAGGTCATCGCGCAGATGAAGGAACACGGGATGGTGGCTTTGTCCGAGACTGGCGACCTGGATCTGACAATCAGCGAGAAAGTTCTGCGCAATGCGCTATGAGACGAGCGCGTTTGTCATTTTCAAGGGAGACGGCTCGGCATGGAATATAGGGAGCTCCCGCATGGAGTCGGGAAGGTGATCGTCATCGGAATCGGGGAGCAAATCGTCTTTGAAATGTTACGACTGCGCTTAAGAAAGGAGAAATAGGAAATGGCGATTACGGAAGGCGCAAAGCAGTATCACGAAAGGATGTTCCCTGGCTATCACTCCAATTTTCTGGAGACCGACCCTGAGTTTATCGAGAGATTCGACAACTTCGCGTTCGATGAGGTCGTGAACAATGATGATCTGAACGACCGAATCCGAATGATTGCTATTCTGGCAACGCTGATTGGCTGCCAGGGCATCGAGGAATTCAAAGCCATGGCCCACGCAGCTCTCAACTTCGGTGTGACGCCGGTCGAAGTGAAAGAAATCGTCTATCAGTCCGTGGCGTATCTCGGTATCGGACGCGTATTCCCTTTTCTGCGTGCGGTCAACGATGTCCTGGCTGACCATGGCGTTGGGCTTCCGCTTCCCAGTCAGGCAACCACCACCATAGAGAATCGTCTTGAGGCAGGTATCCAGGCGCAAGTCGATATCTTCGGGGATGGGATGAAAGAGTATTACAAGTCCGGGCCGGAAGAAAGCCGACATATCAATCACTGGCTGGCCGACAACTGTTTTGGCGATTACTACACCCGCACCGGCCTGGACCACAAACAGCGTGAGATGATCACCTTCTGCTTCCTTTCCGCACAGGGCGGCTGCGAACCGCAGCTTACAAGCCATGCCACTGCCAATATGAGGCTTGGCAACGATAAGGCATTTCTCATCAAAGTCATTTCCCAGTGCCTGCCGTTTATCGGCTATCCCCGCAGCCTGAATGCGCTGCGCTGTGTCAATGAAGCGGCGGCTCAAGACAAATAACAGAGGGAAAGGAGATCGTTCAGATGAACAAAAAAGGGAACCCTAGCCTGGATTTCCATGGACCGCAATTGACCTAAGATTCAGGGCGTCCGCGTACCTGAATTTGTCGTTAAACGGAGCACCCGACCGCCCCACCATGGCACCGTGATCGGTTTATCGAGCAGTCCCGACGCGATGACGATCGGGAGGTGCGATCGCCTGTGGAAGTTAACTTCCACGCCGCTTTCGGAAACCGTGATAGTCGCGGGCATATCCACAATATCCCTGAATATCTGACGAGCCTGCGCGTCGGCATAGCCGCGCATCCTCCTGGCGAGCATGCGGTAGAGCCCGGAAGCGACGACGAGCAGGGCCATGTCGAAATCGACCTTGAGTCCCACCGCGGACGACAACGCATTCATGTGAAAGAACCGGACCGCATCGGACAGCGAGTTTTCGATCAGCATTCGTTGTGCATAGCGCGTGATGAGGACCTTGGGCGAGGTCTTCCGTTCGTTGGTGAGAAGGATCGTCGGTTCCTCATGCCCGAGGTCTTCAATGAACAGCTGTCGAAACGTGTCGCCCGCGAGAACGACTGGCTGCTCGTAATAGCGAGGGGTTCGGTACTTCCTCGTCGGCACGTCGAGCTCGGCGACGCGCCATGCCGATGCGGGAAGCCCGGCGATCTGTGCAAGCAGCGACGAGGAGCGACGCCTGAGCGTGATAAACGGGATGCCTATCGCGTCGATCCTTGCAAGTCCCTCATAGGTGGTGAGCTTCGAGTCGAAGACGAGATGGGCGGGTGGCTTTCCGTGTGCCTGTTTCCAGAAGTCGATGAAGTGGAATACCTCCTCCGCTTCCTCCCCCTTGCGCAGATCGGCGTTGGAATAGCAGAAAGCCTGCGTCGAGGCGTCCTGGGCGAGGAACACGAGGATGCTCGGCTGCCTCCGACTCCGCATCGAGACGTAGTGCTTCTGGACTATCGGATCTTCCCCGTAATAAGGCGCGGAATGAAAGTCCAGGTTGAAGGACTCCCCCTGGAAGACCCCTTCGCCCGCCACCTGCGCATGCCAGGACGAAAGGAACCGCATCGTCTTCCCGTGATCGATCTTGCACGAGTACTCCGACAGGAAGCTCTTCTTCGGCATGACGTTCAGGCCGGAGAACAAGCCGAAACCTTCATCGGTCAAAAGAGCCATCACGTGGCTCTTGCGTTCGATCGACCAAAGCTTGAGCGCGAGTTCGGAACGAAGGGCGTGTCCCACGGGGATCATTCGAGAACCCGGAAGGCCGGCACGGTGCGCCGTTTCATCCAGGTCGAGACTGACGATGTCGGGCATGAAAAGAAACAGTCCTCCGCAGCGTGTCGTGAAGCGTCGCGGTGAAAGCGCGAACTCCCTCGCGTCGGCGACGGCTTCGACACTCGGTCCTACCCGAGCGGGCCGCTCTTCGTCGAGCCTGCGGGGAAGCGCCGAGAACCCCTCGGCCTTGAGCAACTCTCGAACTGCCGTCGCGCCCAAGGAGACCCCCTGTTCCTTGAGCGCTTCGCTAATCTCGTAGATCGAATGGTTCTCCTTCCTGAGCTTTATGGCGAGGTCACGCGCCGCCGACTTCTTCGGTTGCGCGTGGGGGCCCTTTCGTGGTGTGACAAAGAAAACGGGATCAGGGTCGCGGCGGAAATCGTGGCACATGACATGGAAGGTCGATTCGGTGTATCCGAAGGCCTTCGCGACCTCTGCGGAGGGACGCCCTTCGACGAAATAAGCGCGGAGCGCCTCATACTGACGCTGTTTGGCGGATGCTGGCTCGAGGAAGAAGCGGCGGACATCGCTAATATCTTTTGGTGCTCTTATAGACACATAAATACAGTATCACGTTATGAATCATACGTCAATTAACACTTTCGAAAATCGTTAGTTTGCTAATAAATCCTGATAAATAAGGAAAATTGAGCATACTTTGCCAAGGCTCGAAGGTATAGTCGAAAATGTACTACTGAGCAATTATCATATAAGAACACTATATTGAATTATATCCGCGTAATCCCATTGAAAGACTGAAATGCGTTTATGCCTGTGTGAGAAGGCTATTCAGCGAAGGATCTGAAGGGAATCGAACGTGGAATTGCTATTGGCTTAGGTTAACTCTGGTCCATGGAAATCCAGGCTA
>CAVZVX010000043.1:0-29808 GCA_963778775.1 uncultured Spirochaetota bacterium
CCCCAAGCATTTATGATTCAATATTACAGAATTTCTTATCTTTCTCTGTATTATTGCGAACTAAACATCCGCGCCCGACGGCCGGAGGCCCGGGCGTGCTGCAAAAGACCAAGACATTGCAAAATCGTATTGCACCTAACGGATTCCTGCCTGCGACGTTTTGGCGAGCATAGGCGAGCCAAAATGTGGCCGAAGTGGAGTGAGCGAATGCGAGCGGAACAAGGCCCGACGAGCGCTAATCAGGATACAAATTGTGCGAGGAGCGCGGGCAGGGTGTTACGTGCATGTACGAATTGTCTTCATACTCACCTGCACGCCGAACGCCCGGAGGGCGAGGCGTGGCCATGGAATACGATTGATTACTTCTTCAAATCCTTATCTTATCTTTCTATTCTGATATTAGTCTTATTTTTTATTTTTGTTGATTTACTCCTCTATTACTAATAATACATAATATATTTCTAACTCGTGTGAATCGGATATTTCCGCTGGCGCGCTTTGTGCGTTAGAATTCCCGCACAAAGCGTGACGACGCATCTTAATAATATTTGATTTTTCGTCTTCTCCTTCTTAATAATATACACAATGTTGCCAGTTCATTTGAATAGGATTTTTGCGCTGGCGTGATTCGTGCGTTAGAATTCTCGCACGAAGCATGACAACGCAAATCTTAATAATATATGATTCTACTATTAATCACTCTTTGCTTCTCACGATTTTTATATATTTCAAATTATATTCATGTTTCTTGCGATTCATATATCCGCGCCCGACGGCCGGAGGCCCGGGCGTGCTGCAAAGGCCAAGGTATTGCAATTCGTATTGCACGTAACTCTTTGTAGGTGAATTTAAGGTATGGAGTTTAAAGAGGAGATAGTGTGATTTGATTAAGTGTGACCTTACCTAGGAATAGTATCGGGCCATGAACGATTGGCTGGTCGATATGTGCGGTATGAAATGGAAAAGTTCGAGTGCGCTTTATGGTAATGTAGATTTTTCCGCTAAAGCCGTGTGGTATGCGACTTGGCGGGGGGAAGAGATGTGGAACGGTTGCGGGAAGTCTGCCGAAACAAGATCTTTTACGCAGGCCGTTCTATGATTCGCAAGCGGGTACATGCCGCGAAGCTTTGTTCCGCTCTTCCTGTAAATGGATCGACCGGGTATGGGCCCGCATCCAATCCATTCCTTGCAGAATGAAAGATACCCGGAGTTCTGCCCCAGGGGCGTTCATTTCATTATTGTACGCTCCTTCGAGGGCCATCTCAAGTTTTTTTTGCAAGTATTTGCCTAGCAAGGAAGGAATGGCATGCTCGACCGGGTGGCAAAATGCTTCGAGCATTCCTCCGGCGAGCCGACGGGCCGGCCCGCCGGAGGCGCAGCGACCGAGCCGTTGAAATGCTTTCCGTATTTTAAGACCTCTGCGCCATGCTTCTAGGGCTCGTCGCTGCGGTCGAATGGGCTGCGGATGCGGAGGAAGTCCTTTCTCGCGATATGCGTATAGATTTGCGTGGTCTTGGGATTGGCGTGGCCGAGGAGTTCTTGGATATAGCGGATATCCGTGCCGTCCTCGAGGAGGTGGGTAGCGAAGCTGTGGCGAAGGGAATGGATGCTTACGTCTTTCAGTATTCCGACTCTATTTTTAGCTCTGGTAAAGACTTCCTGTATCGAGCGCGTGCTGAGGTGCCCTCCTTTTTGGCCTTCGAAGAGCCATGTTTGGGGTTTGTAGAGGTCGATATAGGTTTCCAGGAGGCCTTTGGTCCGGGTGGCGAGGATCGTATAGCGGTCCTTCCTGCCTTTTCCGCTCCGCACGAGGATGACGCCTCTGGCCGGATCCAGGTCGCCTACGCGAAGGGCGGCGATTTCGCTGACGCGAAGGCCGGCGGAGTAGGCCAGGATGAGGAGGAGCCTGTGTTTGAGGTTGCGGGGGGCGCTTACTATGCGGACGGCCTCCTCCCGGGAGAGCACGCCGGGTAGGCGGCGATCCGACTTGGGGCGGCGGCGCAAAGGGGCTTCGCGTCCCAGGACCTTCGTATAAAGGAAGCGCAGGGCGCTGATGGCCTGGTTTATCGTGGATGCCGAGGCGTTGAAGTCCCGCTCCAGGCAAGCGAGGAAGCGGGTCGCGTCCTGGGTCCCGGACTCGATCAGGGGGATTTCGAGGAAGCGGGCATAGCGATCGACTATAGCCATGTACCTGATCGAGGTCTTTGGCGAATATTTGAGGGCCCGGAGGGAGTCCGACATCGCTCTCGCTATCCCGGGCGGGAGGCATGGCGACTCGCTCGCGCCTTCGCCCGCGGCCTCGGACGAGAGTATGAGCCAATTGGCGAAGATCCTGCGAAAGGCGGACCCGCCGTCGGCGGGGAATTCCCAACGCATGGCCGTCGGATTCCATCGCGCGCCGGGAACGGCTCGCATGAGGCGGACGAAATCTTCAGAATAGGGCGCGATGGCGGCTAGCCTGCCTTCCTTCGCGTCCAGGAGCGTGACCGTGTTGCGTGCCATGTTCGAGCCCCCTTACATCCTGTACGCGCGTAGGGAGGGAAGCGGATTGAGGAGGAGGAGCATTGCGGCCGGAGCGCGCCAGGCTTTCCCGGCGGGCCCAGGTCATGTATACTCCCGAATGGTGGGAATGACGTTCACTCCATAAAATAAGGTTCGGTGAGCGCTGATGGAGAATCGAGGCGTCGAGAACTTGGCCAAGACTATGACCGCGGGCAAAGCGACGGCGGTGGAGAGCGGCTCCCCGGTCGATGACGGCTCGTCGTCGAAGACGGGGGAATCGATGTTCTCCCAGCTGCTCCAGCGCCTGCTGGCAGGCAGGGAAGTGAAGCTCGACGACGCGATCGGGGGGGACGAAAGCCTCGAGATCCTCCTCGAGAACAGCGTCGACGCGATCCTCCTCCTCACCCCCGGGGGGGTCGTCGTCGAGGCGAATCCCGCTTTCCGCCAAGCCTACGGCTGGGCCTCCGAGGAGCTGATCGGCTCGAGCCTGCTTTCCATCGTTTCCGAGGAGGGCTGGCCCGCCCTTTCCGAGAGGCTCGCAGGCTTCGGCGGCCGCGATCGCGTCGCTCCGGCCGAGCTCTCCGAGGATTACCTGGACTTCAAGATCAAGGCTAAGGACGGCTCCCGCCTCTCGGCGGAATGCCTCCTGTCGCCGATCTGGGCCGGGGGCGAAAGCAGGGTCCTCGCCGTCCTGCGCGAGGCCGTCGCGGACCGAGCGCTCATCGAGCAGCTCCGCGAGAGCAAGGACCAATACCTGGCCCTGTCCGAGACGATTACCGAGGCCATCTTCCGCCTGGACGAGGACTTCAACATCATCTTCGCGAACTCCGGCGTGAAGAACACCTTCGGCTTCGAGCGGGACGAGCTGATGACGCGCAAATTCTCGGTCCTTTTTCCCGAGGAGGTCTTCGCCAAGCACCGAGACGAATTCCGCAAGTACTTCCTCGTCGACGATCGCGACAGACTCGCCCACGGCCTCAAAAGGACCATCGAGCTCCTCGGCATGACCAAGAACCGGGGAGTCGCGCCCATGGAGATGTCCTTCGGGAACTCGCGCTTCTACTCGGGCCGCACCCTAACCTGCATCGTCCGCGACATCAGCCAGCGGAAGACCATGGAGAGGAGGCTCAGGCACCTGGCCTTCCACGACAAGCTGACGGGCCTGGGCAACCGCGACCTCTTCAACGAGGACATGCGGGCCTTCCTCAAGGAGCCTGGCTCCCGGGAGGGGCGGAAGGCGGCCCTCCTCTTCCTCGACCTCGACGGCTTCAAGAGCGTCAACGACACGCTCGGCCACTCGGCGGGCGACGAGCTCCTGGTGGAGACGGCGAGGCGCATCCGCGTGTGCCTGCGCGAGGCCGGACTCGGCCTACCGCTTCGGCGGGGACGAGTTCGCGGCCTTCCTTCCCGAGATAGGCGAGGCGCAGCGGGCCGTGGCCGTCGCGGAGCGCATACTGGGCGCGGTGAGGCTCCCCTGCGAAGTGACCGCCGACTCCCGGTCGAAGGCGAGGATCGAGATAGGCGTGAGCGTCGGTGTGGCGCTATTGCCCGAGCACGGGGAGGATGCGGACGCCATGGCGAAGAGCGCGGATATCGCGATGTACAGCTCAAAAGAGGCCGGGAAGAATCGCGTGACCGTATACGACCCGAGTCTGAACACCAGGGCCAACGAGAGCTGGCGCGTGGAGCAGGACATCCGCTCCGCCCTGGTGAAGGGCGAGTTCGCCCTCCACTACCAGCCCATCGTGTCGCCCGAGGGCAGGCTCCTCGGCGTCGAGGCCCTGATCCGATGGCAGCGGGCCAAGGAGACCTTCATGGCCCCCTCCTCGTTCATACCGATCGCCGAGGAGAACGGCATGATCATCCCCCTCGGCGCCTGGATCTTCCGGCGGGCCTTCGTCGACCTCCGCCGCCTGGAGAGCCGAGGCTTCGGCCGCATCTACTTCAGTGTCAACGTGTCGGGAAGGCAATTCGAGCAGCCCGACTTCGTCCGCACCCTGTGCGACGCCATAGACAGGGCCGCCGTGGACCCGTCCCGGCTCAACCTCGAGCTGACCGAGACCACCCTCATGCGGAACGCCGACGACGCGGTGGCGAAGATCCTCGCGCTGAAGAAGCGCTATCCCGCCATCATGCTGTCGATCGACGACTTCGGCACGGGCTATTCCTCCCTGTCCTACCTGTCGCGACTTCCCGTGGACATGCTCAAGATCGACATTTCCTTCGTCCGCGCCCTCCACGACGAGCAGAACCGCAAGGTCGTCAATTCCATAATAAACCTGGCCGAGAGCCTCGGGATCGACGTCATCGCGGAGGGCATCGAGACTCGGGCCCAGCGCTCCTATTTCCGCGAGCGCGGCTGTTACGGCATGCAGGGCCACCTCTTCATGAGCGCCCAGCCGATCGACGAGCTCGAGAGCCGTCTTTCGTCCCTAAGGGAGGCCCTCGAGGAGGCTCCTCCCCCTTCCGCCGGGGCCGACCAAAAGGGGCGGGCCTCCGGCCGGCCGGCGGCCCGCTAGAAGCCGGAGACTCTGTTGCGCCCGCCGCGCTTGGACGCGTAGAGGTACTTGTCCGCCCGGTCCACGAGCTCCTCGAGATCGGCATCGCCCGCGGCGCTGGCGACGCCGATGCTGAGGGTCACCTGCCAGGGCACGCTCTCGAATCTTCTCGAGGCGACGGTCTCGCGGATGCGGTTGGCGATGAACTGGGCGGTTTCGGCCTCGGCCTGGACCACGAAGGCGAGGAACTCCTCGCCCCCGTAGCGGGCGACGGAGTCGCTCGTCCGGAGGCAGCTCTGTATCGCCTGGGCTACGCCCTTGAGGACTTCGTCGCCCGCCGCGTGGGAGACCACGTCGTTGACCCTTTTGAAATGGTCTATGTCGAGCATGAAGACGTGGAGCTGCTCCTGGTATCGCCTGGCGCGCGACACCAGGATGCGGCCCGTCTCCTGCGCGAATCGGCGATTGTACAGGCCGGTGAGCGAATCCCGGAACGACAGGTCCCATAGCTGCTGGTTCTCCCTCTCCAGGGAGCGGAGCCGCTCCCTCCCCGGCGCGACGTAGGACTTCACCGTCCTCGCGATCGCTACGGCCGCCGCGCATGCGGCCGCGGCGACGAACAGATCGCTCGATCGGAAGAGCCTGACCCCGAGGCGGGAGGAGGCGATCGAGGCGAGGGCGATCAGGGCGGAATCCGTGACGGCGAGGGCGACGAAGCGCCTCATCCTGTCCCAGCCTATCGCCGAGGCGTAGGTCGCGCCGAAGACGAAGACGGCGGGGCCCGCACCGGCGAGCACATCGGCAATGGAGAGCGCCGTGGACCAGGCGAGGAGGGAGGCGCTGCGCGCGTCGCCGGAGAACCAGGCTCTCGGGCGCGGGAGCCCTGAGCGTCGCGAGGATCGCGTCGCGATGCCTCGCGACGCGAAGTTTCACGACAGAGGAGACCCCAGGCCGGCAGGCAGAGGGACAGGGCGACCCGGACGGCGAGAAGGGGAAGCGCGAGACTCTCCGGGGCCGAGGAGGAGAAAACGATCGCGCGGCCCGCCAGCGCCAGGCCGGCGACGACGGAGACGGCGGGCGCCACGGAGTCGCGGGCTCTCTCGTCCGCCTCGGGCGACCGGGCCGCGCTTAGGTCATTTTTTACTCGCATCGACCTGCTCACTTTCTTAATGGATGGCCGCGGGGCCCCCGCTCCGGGGCGGGCTCGGCGACAATCGGGATCCGAGGCCTTATTCGGAGGAGGGTCGAATACCGCGCGGCTCGCTGCGCATCCGCAATGCAGGAGCCGGTATTCGATCCCTCATACAATCCATTCCTTACCGTACGAAGGATACCTAACGCTTCGCTAGACTTCGTTCGCGGCTCGCTGCGAGGTCGTTCATTGCGCTTTCCGGTCCTTGAGCGGCAGGATGCCCGCGAGGTCGCCGATGACGTTGACGAGCTCGCCGTCGGCCGGTAGGACGATCTTCGCGTTGTTCCTGAGCGCCTCCTCGACGGTCTGCAGGCGCCTGAGGAGCTGGGCGTTGCCGACGAAGTACCGGTCGGCCGCCTCGTTGACGAGCTGGATGGCCTGGGCCTCGCCCTCGGCCTTCAGGATCTCGGCCTGGCGTATTCCCTCGGCCTTCTTGATCTCCGCCCGCTTCTGGCCGTCGGCCATGGTCTCGGTCGCCGTCGCGAAGTCTATCGCCGCGATCTTCTCGTTCTCGGCCTTGACGACCTTGTTCATCGTCTCCTGGACGTCCTTGGGCGGGTCGATCTCCTTGAGCTCGGTGCGGACCACGGCTATGCCCCAGCTCTTGGTCTCGGTGAGGAGGGTCTGGAGGAGCTCGGAATTTATCTTGGAGCGCTCGCTGTTGGCGATCTTCAGGGTCATCGTTCCGATTATGTTGCGCAGCGTCGTGCGGGCGAGGTTGACGATCTGCCACTTGTAATTGTTGACGTTGTACTGCGAGGCCTTGACGCTGTCCTCGTCCGACTTGACGCGGAAGTACACCTGGGCGTCGACGCGGGCGTTGAGGTTGTCGTTGGTGATGATCTCCTGGGGCTCGGCGTCGACCATCTGCTCGGTCGTGTTGATCTGGAACATCCGGGAGATGGCGGGCAGTATCCAATGGAAGCCCGGCTCGGCGAAATGGCGGTACTTGCCGAAGACCTCCACGAGGCCGCGGTGGGTCGGGCGGATGATCCTGATGCCCGCGAAGAAGAGGAAGATCACGACGATTGCGGCGATGACGACGAGAAGGTTCATGCGCGCTCCTTTTGGAATGCTATGGCCGCGTAGCCTACGAAGGAATCGCTCGGCCTCGCGTCCAGGCTCGTGGCGTAACCGAGGAGCCTCGCCCGATCCGCGCCCATGGCCCGGGCGAAGGACAGGGCCGCGGCCGCGGCTCCGGGAGAGCAGGCCGATCGCTCCGCAGCGGCGAGGGAGAGGGCCGCGCTCCCGTCCATGGCGAGGAGGGCGTCGATGAAGCGCCTGTCGTTCGTGCCTCGCACCCAGGCCTCGGCCGCGCCGCCCCGGCCCTTGGGGCTGAAGCCGTAAGCCGGGCCGTAGTGGGTAAGGTCGCTGGAGCCCAGGCCGACGACCCTGCGTCCGATCTTGCGTGCCGCCGCGCAGAGCCCTTCGCCCAGATCCATGGAGGAGAGGTCGTTGGGGGCCCTGAGCCAGAGGACCCGGGCTCCCGGGAAGACGAGTGCGACGATGGGGAGAAGGACCTCGACCGTATTGTCCTCCTCCTCGTCCCGTCCGAGGCATACCTGGCCTTCGAGGGCCGCGAGGAGCTCCGGGTCGGCGTCTAGCGCTCCCAGGGGAGTATCGAAACTCGATTCGCGCGCGGCGAGGGCCCGGGCGCCGGAGGGAAGATGGCCGCCGAATATCGCCACGGTGAGCGCGGAGCCTTCGGCCGGCTTGGGGAGACTCGCGGCCGCCATGGCGGCCAATCGGCCCGAGAAGACCCAGCCGGCATGGGGCGCCAAGGCCGCGACCGTGCCCGGATCGGCCGGCATCGAGGCCGCCCCGCCCGGGGCTTTCCAGGACGAGAGCTGCTTCTGGAGCGTATCGGGATCTTCCGGATACCAGCCCGGCGGCAGGCATCGTCGCCGCATGGACATAGGCGTCTCCCCAGGAGGCCGAGATACGGACTCGTGCTCGGCGGCCTAATTACCGATAATAGTATATTATTATAGGGGGAGTATGAACAGAAGATTCGTCAGGGTCTTCGCGATCGTCTGCGTCGTCGCGACCGTCGCCGCCGCGGCTTCCGTCGTTTATCGCGTCCTTGCGGCCGACGGCGCCGGCAGGAAGGCGGCCCAGGCCGATTTCGAGGGCCTGAAGTCGGTGCTCGCCGGCATAGGCGGGGCCTCGGACCTCGCCGATCCCGGGCTTCGGGCCAGGCTCGCCTCGCGCTACGAGGCCAATCCTGAGCTCCTCCTCGTCGACGTCTACGAGCGCGGAGCCGGGGACCGCTGGCGGATTCCCGCCTATTCTCCCTATCTTCCTTCCCTCGGAAGGGGAGGAAGCTTCCCCCAGCCGGTCTATCCTCCCTCTTCGACGATGCTTCTATCTTCCCCGCTCAAGGGCGACAGTTCCGGCAGCCTGGCCGTCGACGCCCTCTACACCAGCCTGACCCAGGCTTCCGTCTTCGCGGCTTTCCGCGACGCCTTCATCGCCCTCGCTTCCTTCCTCGCCCTGGCCGCCTTGACGCTCGCGGCGATAATGGGAAGGGATGGCATGCGCGCCCGCTCCGCGCTCGCCGCCGGGGCACCGAGCGGAACGCACGGCCCCAAGGCGGCGCCCGAGCCGGCGGCCTCGGCCGAATTGGCCGCGGCCGCGGCGGAATACCAATACGAGACCCTGGCAGAGGAGGCGGCCGAAAAGGCCCGCTCGGCATCGCTGGGGATCGCCGTAAAAGTCGATTCGAGCCCGGTCGAGCCAGGCGATTTCGACCTGCCCGTCATCGGGGTCGAGGCGGCCGATTCCCCGCCGCCCGACACCTGCGAGGAATGCGGGCCTACCGGACTGTACTCTCCGGCCTCGGGCCTGGGCTGGGAATCCTACATGAAGGACCGGCTCGGCGCCGAGCTGTCGCGCTCGGCCTCCTTCGAGCAGGACCTGAGCCTTCTCGAGATCCGCTACGAGGGACTCGGCCCGCAGGACCCGAATTACTCGGTCATCGGCGATGCCATCGGCATTTTCTTCAGCTTCAAGGATCTCTGCTTCGAGCGGGGCGAGGACGGCTTTTCGGCGATCCTGCCCAACCTCGATTCGGACCACGCCCTTCGCATGGCCCAGGAGTTCTATA
Organism: uncultured Spirochaetota bacterium; assembly: GCA_963778775.1. GTDB lineage: Bacteria > Spirochaetota > Spirochaetia > Treponematales > Rectinemataceae > UBA1306. Next base: position 9,299 of record CAVZVX010000043.1, read on the forward strand.
AGAAGCTCGCCTTCCTCGCCGGAGGCGACTTCGCCGAGCTCGAGCGCCTCCCCCTCTTCATGGGCATTTCCTCGCGGGGGGCAGGCTCATCGACGCGCTCCGGATGATCGAGGAGGCCGACGCCGCCCTCGAGAAGGCCCGCGGAGAGAGGCACTCGCGCATCGTGGCCTTCAAGCCCGATCCCGACAAGTACCGCTCCTTCCTCGCGTCCAACTCCAAGGGCGCCTGAGAGCGGAAAGGCAGGCGCGCGGGGCCTTCGGCACCGCCGGCCTGCCTTTCCGCTCCAGCTTTTACTTCTTCGGCGCGAGCTCCGCTAGGCTCTTGAGTATCCCCTTCAAATTGTAGGTGGAGACGGTGAACACGAGATTCCCTCCGGCGAGGCGGGCGTAGAAACGGTCGTTTCCGGCGGCCTCGCCCACTTCGAGGGCCGTCGACTTGCCAGTGCCGAGCTCCAGGTCCACGCGGGCGCCTATCGTGGCGAAGGCCCCAGGCGGCGGGGAAGCGACGTAGTCCTCCCCCTGCAGCTCCACTATCGAGCGGAGAAGGGAGGCGGCGGCATCGGCGTCTATCTGTGCGGCCCCCGACTTCCAGCCCTTGGCCTCGCGGCTCAGCGTATAATCGAGGGTCGTGGCACCCTTGCCCTTGCCGTCGAGGAGAATGGAGCACTTGACGGAGAAGGACTGGACCTCGTCCTCCTTCAGGGCGCCAATCACCTTGAGATCGAGCCAGGTCGAGCGCCCGTAGTCCAGGTAGGACGCGATGCCCGAGTCGGCGGAATAGGAAGTATCGGAGCCCGCCCGCCTCAGGAAGATCTCGGAGCCGGTCGGACCGTAGCCCCCGATGTAGACGTCGGCGAGGACCTTGCCGGAGGCGTCCTTGAGCAGGGCCCGCTTGGCCTGGGCCTCGTCCAGCTTGAAGCCCGGCCACGAGTCCTTGGAGCGCGCGACGACGCGCAGCCGGGATATCGCCCCGAGATCCTGGAGGAAGCTCGAGACGCGTTGGCCCTGCGCGGGGAATCGCGCGTCCCCGTCGACGAGGCTCCAGAGCGAGCCCGATTTCGCGAGCTCGATGGTCGAGCCTCCCGAGCCCTTGAGGGAGATCGAGGCGACCTCCGCCGCCTTGCCGGCGACCAGCCGCGCCGCCTCGGAGCGCGCGGCGACTCGCTCGGGCGAGAACAGGATGCCGAGGACCCAGACGACCAGGAGGGCCGCGAGGACGCTCGCCAGCGTAATGACCTTCTTCTCGTAGCGCATCACTTCCCTCCTTCGGAGCCGGCGGCTCCCTGAATCAACGAAGCCCTGAGGTTCGCCTCCTCTCTCGCGAGGCGCCTCCGCTTCATGGACCTGGCCAGGCCGAAGCCGAGCACGAGGAGGGGTATGAGGCCGAGATTGACGAAGTAGGCGAGGCTGACGATCGCCGATCGCGCGACGGGGTCCTGGACCTTCGTGAGCCTGGAGTCGCGCAGGCCCCTGGTCTTGATGGCCACGAGGTCGTCGCCCGACGACAGCCAGTCGGCGGCCCCGGCGATGAAGGTCGCGTTGAAGCTCGAATCAGTGATGTTCATGAGATCGTTCGCGAAATCGGAGGAGCCGACGACGACGATGCGGGAGGCCCGCGGCGTCTGGGGGAGCGGAGGCAAGGCCGCGGCTCCCGCGCGTACGGGCAGGGGCTTGCCGGCGTAGGCAGGAGGCAGGATCCCGGCAAGGGTGACCGCCAGCACGTACTGCCCCGTCGTGGAACCCGCCTCGGCGGCGTAGAGGCCGGCCTCGTCGGGCGAGACGGCGAACCTCGTCTTCTGGAGCCAGGCCTTGGGGCTGGTCTTGACGAGGACCGAGTAGTCGACCCCCGTCCTCGGCACGGACTCGAGGGGACTCGGCCAGAACAGGTCCAGGCCGGCCGACCGCGCCGTGAGGGGATTCTTCGGGTCGCGGTTCTCGGGCCTGGTCATTATCCAGTGCGGATACTGGATATAGCTGATCGCCTGCCCCCCGAAGGGCGAGTTCACCTGGAAGGGGGCGGTGAGCGAGGATTGGTCGAGGACGAGGTCGCGGTCGACCTTGACTCCGTAGGACTCGAGGGCGCGCAGGAGGGCGTCGTTCTTGAGGGGCAGGGCCGCGAGGCCCTGCCGGACCTGGACGTCCACGCCCTTGACCGCGAAGAAGGCCCGGCCTCCGGAGGCGAGATAGTCGTCGATCCGATAGGCGTCGTAGTCGTCCAGGCCCGAGTTGCCCAGGACGAGGAGGACCGAAGTCTCGGGCGGGACGGCGTCGCCGGGATGGAGCTCCTTCGCGTCCCAACCCGATCTCTGCAGGGCCTCCGAAAGGGTCTTGTAGTCGTTCGCGAGCGTCTTGTCGGAGTCCCCGACGAGAATCGAGGCGACCGGCTTCTTGTCGGCTATCGCGGACTTGATCGCCTTGACGAGATCGTACTCGAGGGTATCGGTGGTCAGCACGAAGGGAATCACCTGGCTGCGGCCGAGGTACTCGACTTCCAACCCGGAATACACCAGGGCCACCCTCTGCTCGTTCTTTTCGACGATCTGCATGCGCTGGGGCGTGATGCCGAGGGCCTCGACGGCGGATTCCTTCTTCCCCGAGGCCGGATCGGCCACGTCGACGGCGATCTTGCCGCGCGATACGGCGGCGAGGCTGCGGAGGAAGCCTTCCACGGCGCGCGGGCCGGGATGTCGGTCGGCCAGCGACGAGGATATGTAATACGTTATGCGGACCTGCTCGGGGATCTCCTTGTAGAGGTCCCGAGAAGCCTTGGAGAGCGTGTTGGCGCCGTCTGCGGCTCAGGTCCAGCCTGAGGGAGAAGCGGTCGGTCACGAGGACCGCGGCGACTATCACGGCGAGGGAGAGGAGTACCAGGACGAGGGAGCGCCTCTTGCGGATGTTCTGTTCCATGGCTGTCAGCTCCACTTCCGGCGCGTGAGTCCCCATGCCGCGAGGTAGAGGAAGAGGACCGAGGCCGAGAGGTAATAGGCGAGGTCGCGCGTGTCGACGACCCCGCGCGAGAACGAGTCGTAATGGAAGGCCAGGGAGAGCCAGTTGAGGAGGCCGGCGGCGAGGCCCTGGGCCCCGAGGAAGCCCGAAACCCTGTCGACGAGGACGAGGCAGAGGAGGGCGAGGACCGAGCCCGACGAAGGCGCTCACCTGGTTCTTCGCGAGCGACGAGATCCATTCGCCCACGGCGACCGCCGCGGCGGCCTCGAGGAGGACGCCCAGGTATTGGGTTACGAGGATGCCCGGCGTCGAAGGAGCCGAGCATCGAGGCCGTCAGGGGCACGGGGATCGTAAGGGCGACGGCTATGGCCGGCGAGGGCGAAGGAGGAGAGGAACTTGCCGAGGACGAGCTGCCCCTCGGTGAAGGGCAGGGTGAGGAGGAGCTCGTAGGTGCCCAGGCGCCGCTCCTCGGCCCAGGAGCGCATCGTGAGCGCCGGCACGAGGAAGGCGAGGACGAGGGGCATGACGGTGAAATAGTCGCGCAGGTCGGCCTGGCCCGCCACGTAGAAGCCCCTGATGAAGTAGAGGTAGATCCCGGTGAAGAGGAGATAGCCCAGGATGACGGCGTAGGCGACGGGCGAGTTGAAGGCGCTCCTTATCTCGCGCTTGGCTATGGCGAGGACGTTCTTCATCGTCCCTCTCCTTCGGATGTGAGCTTGACGAATATCTCCTCGAGCGAGAGCCTGCGTCTCTCGAGCTCGAGGACCTTGTAGCCTCGGGAGACCGCCCAATCGAAGATGGTCTCTCCCACGTCGGGCGCTTCCGCGTCGGCGGGCGGCATCGCTATCTCGGCGGCGAGGACCGCCGGCGACTCCGCGCGGAAGGACGAGACGCTCCGCAGCCCGGGCAGGCTCGAGAGGACCTCCCGGTCGAAGACCTCGGCGCTTCCGCGGGCGGCTTTGAGCCTGAGCCGGATCCTCTCCTCGCCCTTGAGCGCCTTGCCGATCTCCGACGGGGCGCCCTGGGCGGCCACCCGCCCCTCGTTGAGTATGATGACGTTCGAGCAGATGGCCTCGACCTCCTGGAGTATGTGGGTGGACAGGATCACCGTCTTGCTCTCGCCCAGGGACTTGATCAGCTCGCGGATCTCGATGATCTGGTTGGGATCGAGCCCCGTGGTCGGCTCGTCCAGGATGAGGATGGGCGGATCGTGGAGGATGGCCTGGGCGAGGCCGAGGCGCTGCCTATAGCCCTTGGAGAGCTCCTCCACCTTCTTGCGGTAGAACCCCTCGAGGCCGCAGGCTCCGATCGCGCGCTCGATGGCCTGGGCCCGTTCCCCGACCTTGGCCCCGACGGCCGGCGCCCGGCCGGCCTTGGCCGACGAGCCCAGGCCGCGGGCGTCGGCGATGAAATCGAGGTATTCCGCGACCGTGAGGTCCTGGTAGAGCGGCACCGATTCGGGGAGGTAGCCGACGCGGCTCTTCACCGCGATGGGATCCTCCTCGACGTCTATGCCGTCGACCACGGCCTTCCCCGAGCTCGGGAAATGGTACCCCGTCAGGACTTTCATGATGGTCGTCTTGCCGGCCCCGTTGGGCCCGAGGAGCCCGAGGACCGACCCCGTCTCCGCGGTGAAGCTGACGCCGTGCACGGCCTCGACCCCGCCGTAGCTCTTACGTAGTTCGCGCAACTCTATCACGGACTACACCCTCCTTATCCGAACGATCTATGCTCGAAATCCAAAGAAAACAAACCACGACCGAATGAAGATACGCGGATCAGTCGACGAAATCGATGGGAAGGCCGAGGCGGTCGCGGGAGAGGATCGTGCCCGGGAAGATCTCCCTCGCCTCGTCGAGGAGCCGCTTCAGGTCCCGCTCCGCGTAGCGGGGACTGTAGTGGATGAGGGCCATCTTCCTGATCCCGCCGGCGTCGCGCGCGATGCGCGCCGCCTGGGCCGCCGTCATGTGCTTCTTTTCCGCGGCGCTCTGCTCGAGGGCGGTCTCGAACATGCCCTCGCAGACGAGGAGGTCCGAGTTCGAGACCTCGCGCGCGATCTCGGGGAAATAGAGGGAGTCGGTGACGTAGCTGAATTTCCTTCCCGATCGCGGGGGGCCCAGGACCTGGGAGCTTTCCACCGCCGAGCCGTCGCTCAAGGCGACGCTCTCCCCGTCCTGAAGCCTCGACCAGAGCGGTCCCCGCGGCACGCCGAGCTCGATCGCCTTCTCCGGATGGAAGGCGCCGGGACGGGGCTCCTCCTCGAGGGCGTAGCCGTAGCAGGTCTTCGTGTGCCTGAGCGGGAAGGCGCGGACCGAGAAGCCCTCGCCCTTCCAGACGATCCCCGGCTCGGCGATCTCGCGGACGACGATCTCGTAGTTGATGTACATGTCGAGGGTCCGCCGGTTGGTCTCGATATAGTCCGCCAGCCTGGGAGGACCGATGATGTACAGAGGCTCGGCGCGGTCGACCTGGCTCGAGAGCATGAGTATCCCGGGCAGGCCCGTGACGTGGTCGGCGTGCATGTGCGAGACGAAGATCGCGGTGATCTTCTTCCATCGCAGGTTGAGGCGGCGGATCGACACCTGCGTGCCCTCGCCGCCGTCGAAGAGGAAGAGCTCCCCCTCGCGGCGGAGGAGGACGCTGGTCAGGCTGCGATGAGGCAGGGGCATCATGCCGCCCGAGCCGAGGATGAAGGCTTCCAGATTCATCGGGGGCGACTATATACGGAAAGGCGGCCGGGCTTCAATGGTTGGCCCCGCGCCCGTACTCCTTGTGAAGGAAGGCGCGCGCGTGCGATCATCCAGGCATGGAAAGCTTCTCGCGCCTCGGCCTCGCCGAGCCCCTCGCGGCCGCCCTGGACTCCTTCGGCTTCGCGACCCCGACGCCCGTGCAGGCCCAGGCCATCCCGATGATCCTTTCGCGCCGAGACGCGATCATCGAGTCCGAGACCGGCACGGGCAAGACCTTCGCCTACCTGGCGCCCGCCTTCCAGCTCGTCTCGGTGCTCGAGCGAAGGGGAGTCGGAGAGCCCGGCGTCATCGTCGCGGCGCCGACGCAGGAGCTCGCCGTCCAGATCGGACGCGAGTCCGAGCGCCTCGCGAAGGCCGCCGGATTGAGCCTCCGGACGGTAGTCCTCCTCGGCGGCACCGCCCTCGAGAGGCAGGCCGTCAAGCTGAAAGCCAAGCCCGAGATCGTCGTGGGCACCCTCGGCCGGCTCGCCGACCTCGTCTCCCTCGGCAAGCTCCGAACGACGGCCCTCAAGCTCCTCGTCCTCGACGAGGCCGATCGCCTCTTCGCGAACGAGACCGAGGAGCTCGCCCGGGCCCTGCTCAAGAGCGCGCCCTCCTCCTCTACGCGCGTCCTCGTCTCGGCCACCATCCCCGAGCGCATCCGCAGGGAATTGCGGCCCCTCCTGCGCGACGCCGTCGAGATCTCGCCGACGGGCGAGGCGGTTCTCTCGGGGAGCATCGAGCATTGGTGCTTCTACTGCGACGGACGCAAGCGCCTGGACTTCGCCCGACGCTTCGAGGCCGCCGTCCGCCCCGAGCGCTGCCTCGTGTTCCTCTCGATGGCCACCCGCGTCGAGAAGGCCGCGCTCGGCCCTCGCCTCCCTCGGCCTCCCGGTCGGCGCGATCCACTCGGGCATGGACAAGGAAACACGCCGCGTCGCCCTCGAGCGCTTCGCCGCGGGCGACGCTGCGCTACCTCCTCACGAGCGACCTGGGCGCCCGAGGCCTCGACATACCGGGCATCACCCATATCCTCAGCCTCGATCTGCCCGAAGAGCCTACCATTTATACCCATCGCGCGGGCAGGACGGGCCGCGCCGGAGCGCGCGGCGTCAGCATAGTCCTCGCCGACGCCGTCGAGCTCTCCCGCGCCTCCAAGATAGCCACGAAAGGCGGTTTCGTATTCCGCTGCAAGGTCCTCGAAGAAGGGAAGGTCCTCGAGCCCACGAGCGAGGAGTTCTTCTCCCGAGCCAAGGCCTTCGAGGAGCAACGCACGGCGGCCAAGGCTTCCCATATCGCGGATGGCGATCGAAGCGACGGAGGGCCCAGGCGCCGCGTCATCCGCTCCGAGCCCCGTCCGACGAGGCGCCCCGTCGAGGCTCGCGAGGTCGAAGGACAGAGGACCGCGCGAAAGCCTCGATCGGCGCCCTGGCGCGAAAGCTCGACCCAGAGCTCCTCCGAGCCGCATTCGATGCTCCACAAGAAAAGCGAAAAACCTCGCGCCGCGCCGAGCTATGGCAATGGCGCGCCGACCCATGGCGCGCCGACCCGTGACGCACCGCCCCGCCGTGCGCCGACCTTTGGCGCGCCGCCCCGCCGCCCGTCGAGCCACGGCGCGCCAAAGGTCGGCGACAGGCCCCGCGGAGCTCCACCCCATGGCGACAGGCCGCGAAGCGATAGGCCGCGCCAAGACCGTCCGAACGACAAGATGCCCCAGGGCGATAGACGGCCCATGGCGCAGGAACCCAGCGGCCATCCTCGCGGCGCCCCGCCGCAGGGCAATAGGCCGCCCAGCGGGGGACCGCGCGACAAGCGGCCCTCAGGCGGCCGGCCCCCCAGCGGCCGGAACTTCGGCGACCGGACCCTCGGTAGCCGGACCCTTGGCAAAGGCCCCGCGAGGCCGAAACGGCGGCCTGGCGCATAGACCGCTTCATGCCCGTCCTCATCGATCCCGAACTTAAGCTTAGGCTCTCGACTACCGAGGCCATGATCCCTTCGGTAGCCGCAGACATGGGCAATCCCCCATGGGAAGCCGCCGGGGCCCATATACTCATCGTCCGCCTTTCTCCGTTCAAGGACGTCGAGGCTTCGAGTTCCCACCTCGTCCTGTTCTCGGAATGCCGCAAAGCCCTCCCCGCGGCCTTCATCGACTTCGGCTTTTTCCCCGGAGCCAGGGATCGAGCCGAATTGAGCGCTCGCAAAGTCTCCTATTATTACGGGCTCCAATCCGGTAGGGGCCCGGACGATTTCGACCTCGTCCTCGTATCCAACGCCTTCGCCCTCGAGCTGATCAACCTCGCCTATCTCTACTCGGCCGCGCTCTTGCCGCGCCGCGCCTCCGAGCGCGCGACCGGCCCGGCGGATAGACTCGTCCCGATCGTTATCCTGGGCGGTTCCAACGCCTCGGCCTCGGGCGCCCTTCTCTTTCCCGGAGCCGAGTCCGAGGAATCGAGCGACGGTCTCGTCGACGGCATTTTTTTCGGAGAGGGCGAAGGGGCGATAGGGGCGCTCGCTATCGCCCTGACGAGGGCCGGAGCCTCGAGATCCGAGCGCCTGGCGGGGGCCGCCGCGATCGACGGTTTCTGGCGAGCCCTCTCGGGTATGGCGGCCAAGAGGAAGATCCTTCTACCCTACCCTCCCCCGCTGACGGAGTACCCCGTCCTCAATTCCGAAGGCGCCGCCACGGCCAGGCTCCAGATCAGCTCGGGCTGCCCTGGCTACTGCTCCTTCTGTCTCGAGGGCTGGGAGTCCAGGCCCTACAGGGAGATAGGTCCGAGCGAGCTTTCGAAGGCCGCCCGCGAGCTCAAGGCAAGGACAGGGGCGAGCGGTCTCGACGTCTATAGCTTCAACTTCAACGCCCATGCGCGAATCTTCGACCTGATGCTCGATCTCAACCGCGTCTTCCGCCGCGTCAATTTCATGAGCCAGAGGCTGGATATCCTCGCCGAGTCGCCCCTGCTCGCGAGCGCCGAGCTGGCCGCCGACAAGCGCTCTTTCACCCTCGGGATAGAGGGGATCTCGGAGAGGATGCGGCGCTTCTATCGCAAGGGCCTGGAGGCCCGGGACATCGATGCCGCCCTGGACCGCCTCTCCCTCCCCGCCGTGCGCGAGCTCAAGCTCTTCTACATCGTCTCGGGGATCGAGGAGGACGCCGACTTCGCGGAGTTCGCGGACTTCGCCGCCGCGACCTCGGAGCGGCGCCGGCGGATGGCTCCCGGCCAGAGGGTGATCGCGTCGGTCGGATATCTCGTCCGCCTCCCTTTCACGCCCCTGCAGTACGCCCCCCTCTGCCTCGACCGGGCGAGGCTCGAGAGCCTCTCGCGCCGAATCGAGGGGATCTGCGCCGCCTCCGGACTCGAATGCCGGCGGGCCGCGGACTTCGAGGAGTACTACGCCGACCAGCTCCTCGCGTTGGGCGGCCGAACCCTCGCCCCCTGGCTCGAGCGGACGCCGGAAGAGGGCCTGGTGTACGACGGAGGACCCTCCCGCGGGACCGGGGCCTCGCTCGAGGCCTTCGCCGCCCAGGCAGGCCTCCTCGACGGGGGCTTCGCGGACGAGAAGGGCGAGGACTGGCGCCCTCCCCTCGCCTTCGCCGACGAGAACGGCCCGGCCCTCAGGAAGTCCTATCTCCTCGCCTCCTCCTTCGAGCCCCGCGAGGCTCGTTTCCCCGCTCCGGCGCCTCCCGAGACCGGATGGCTTCGCGGCTTCGAGCGCCTCATGGCGGCCAAGCGCGCCTTCGCCACGACCCTGGCGAGGGTCGAAATCCCTCCCTCGCTCTCGCGGGCGAGCTCCGAGTACCGCGCGTCCTGGCTCATGCGGGCCATCTCCGCAGCCTCGCCGGAGGGGGGCGCCTCCGTCTTCGACGCCGAGGATGCCCTCTTCGCCAAGGGCGAGGTCCTCGAGGGCATGGCGGATCGATTCTGGGGGCTCTCCTATTTCCGCCTGAGGGGGCCGGACTCCGGGAGGATGGAGCGCGCCGTCTCGGCAGCCGGATTCGCGCCGCTCGCGACCCTGCCGGCCATCGAGACCGTCGGCGTCCTGGTCGAATTTCCCGCGGCCCTCGCCGGCGAGGCGGAAAGGGCCCTCAAGACTTGGCTGTCGAGATCGAGAGTCAGCTTCGTCGAGGAGCGGGCGGGCGCTTCGCGACGCCTCAGGCCCTCGGCTCGAGGAGCCAAGAAGAGGATCCTCGTCGAGGCCGAGCTGTCCGGCCTCGCCGCGGGCTCTGGCCCGGACACGGGCCCGTATTCGGGCCCGGTGACGGGAGGGACCTTCTCGATCAGGCTGAGCCTGGGATCCAAAGCAAGCATCCGGGAATGGCTATCGCTGCTGGAGCCGGCCGCGGCGCGCTCCGCCTCGGTGAGATTTCTGAGCTTTGCGTGATCTTCGCGATTCCGACGGCAGCTGCCGACGGCTGACGGCTGCCGTCGGCTGCCGCCGGTCAGGGCTCGTAGCGCGCCATGCTCGTCTCGGTCTCGAAGACCTCCACGGCATGGAGGGGCGCGAGGGGCAGCCGTAGCGCCAGGGCCTTGAAGACGAACTCGGCTATCCTCTCGGCGCTCGGATCGTCCTGGAAGGCGGCCTCGTCGTTGAGGAGGCTGTGGTCGAGGCCCTCGAGGACCGCCCGCAGCTCCCCCTTGAGGGCCGAAAAATCGAGGAGCATGCCGCCCTCTCCCAGGGCGAGTCCCTTGGCCCAGACCCGGACCTTGTAATTATGCCCGTGCAGGCGCTCGCATTTGCCGCCGTAATGCCTTAGAAAGTGCGCCGCCGCGAAACCCGCCTCGACCCGTACCAGATACATCGCGCCTCCCGCCGGCTTCATACTACCACGGGGGCGGGCGGGGAGAAAGCTCGCCGAGGGCGTGCATCGAAGGGATCGCGAAAAGGAAGGCCGCCCCTTTTCGCTCCGGCCCTCGAATGCTACTCTTGCGCCCATGTCGAAGGCGCTATCGGATATCCTTAACGGCATCGAAATACTGGATCGCAGGGGTTCCGCCCTCGAGCCTCGGATCGAAGGACTGGCCTACGATTCGCGGGCGGCGGCGCCCGGTTTTCTCTATTTCGCGCTGCCGGGCCTCCATGCCGACGGCCGCGGCTTCATACCCGCCGCCATAGCCGCCGGAGCCCGGGCGATAGTCTACGCGGGGGAGCTCGAGGCCTACGATCCGGCGGTCGCCTATCTGCGCGTCCGGGACCCGCGGTTCTCGATGTCGCCCATGGCCGCGAACTTCTATGGCCGACCCTCCCGCGACCTGGCCGTGATCGGCGTCACCGGCACCGAAGGCAAGAGCACGACCGTCTATCTCATCTATCAGCTCCTGCGCCTCGCCGGCCTGGGCGCCGGTTTCTTCTCGACCGTGATGTCCGACTCAGGTAGGGGCGAAACGCCCAACCCGGAGCATCAGACCACGCCCGAGGCTCCCGCCGTGCAGCGCCTCCTCGCCTCCATGCGGGACGCGGGAATGGGATACGCCGTCGTCGAGGCCTCGTCCCACGGTCTCTCGCCGCGCACCAACCGCCTCGGCGACGTCGATTTCGACCTGGCCCTGATGACCAACGTCACGCGGGAGCACCTCGAGTTCCATGGGACCTGGGAGCAGTACAGGTCCGACAAGGCCGAGCTCTTCCGCGCTCTCGGCTCTCATTCGGGCCTTCCCGCCCTCCCGGGATCGGAGAAGAGCCTGAATGGCCGGAAGGTCCCTCGCTTCGGCGTCGTCAACGCCGACGATCCCTCGGCTGGCTATTTCCGCGCCGCGACCGCGTTTCCGGTCCTTTCCTTCAGCGCCATCGGCGCGCCCGGAGCGGAGCTGCACGCGGCGGGCATCTCGGTCGACGCCGAGGGAGAATCCTTCGACGTCGTCGAGGGCTCTCCCCGCGGGTCGGGCCACGCGACCCGCCATCGGGCCCGCATCGAGCTGCCGGGGTCCTTCAACGTGGGCAACGTCCTCGCCTCGCTGCTCGCCGTCTCGGGCCTCTGCGGGATCGCGATAGGCGATCTCGTTCCTCTTCTCCCCCGATTGAGGCCGGTCCGCGGCCGCATGACGGCGATACGCCGGGGTCAGCCCTTCGAGGTCATCGTCGACTACGCCCATACGCCCTCGTCCTTCCAGACCGTCTTCCCTCCCCTGCGCGCCCGCGTCAAGGGCCGCATGATCTGCGTCTTCGGGTCGGGGGGGGAGCGCGACGTCGAGAAGAGGCCGAAGCAGGGCCGCATCGCCGCCGATTGGTTCGACATCGTCATCCTCGCGGACGAGGACCCGCGGGGCGAGGACCCGATGGCCCTGCTCGAGGAGATCGCCGCCGGCTGCCCCGAGCTCGAGCGGGGCGAGCGCCTCTTCCTCATTCCCGACAGGCCCGCCGCGATCCGCAAGGCCTTCGCCCTCGCCCATCCTGGCGACCTCGTCGCCCTCCTCGGCAAGGGTCACGAGAACTCGATAATCTACGCGAGGCGGACCATCCCCTTCGACGAGATAGGCGAGGCCGAAACCGCCCTCGCCGAGCTCGGATACGAGGAGACTAATTGAAGAAAATCGTCATTCTCTACGGCGGCCGCTCGGGCGAGCACGAGGTCTCCCTCGTTTCGGCGGCGAGCATAGTGCGGCATCTCGACGCCTCCCTCTTCGAGCCCGTCCTGGTCGGCGCGTCCAAGGAAGGCGAGTGGTACCTTCAGGAGGGCTCCGTCGCCGAGAAGGCGCTCGGCTTCGCCGATGGCGAGGCCGAGCCGGGTCACGGAGCCGCGGGGGCGCCGCTCGCCATAGTCAAGGGCAGGAGGGTCCTGGCCGCGCCGGGAAGGGGCCTGGTCGTCGAAACGCCCCATGGCCTCGAGAGCCTCGACTGCGACCTCGTCTTTCCCGTCCTGCACGGCAGCTTCGGCGAGGACGGGACCGTCCAGGGACTTCTCGAGATCGCCGGTCTTCCCTACGTGGGCGCCCTCGTCCTCGGCTCGAGTCTCGGCATGGACAAGGAAAAGGCCAAGCGGCTCTGGCAAGGCGCCGGCCTGCCCGTCGTCCCTTTTCTCTCCGTCCGTCCGGCTGCGCTCCGTGACCTCGAGGCCCTCGCGCGCGAGGCCGGCTCTCGCTTCGGCTGGCCCTGCTTCGTAAAGCCCTGCTGCGGCGGCTCGTCGGTCGGCGCCTCCAAGGTCGACTCGGCCGAGGCCCTCGGCCCGGCCCTCGCAGCGGCCTTCGAATGGGACGAGAAGGCCTTGATCGAGCCCTTCGTGAGCGCGAGGGAGATCGAGTGCGCCGTCCTGGGCAACGAGGATCCCATAGCCTTTCCGCCCGGCGAAGTCGCGCCGACGCACGAGTTCTACGATTACGAGGCCAAGTACCTCGATCCGGAAGGGGCTCGTCTCGAAGTGCCCGCCCGCGTCTCCCCCGAGCAGGCCGACCGCGTGAAATCGGTGGCGATAGCCGCCTTCAAGGCCTGCGAGCTGGCCGGCATGGCTCGCGTGGATTTCTTCATCGATAAAAGGACGGGCGAGGTCCTCCTCAACGAGGTGAACAGCATTCCGGGCTTCACGCGAATATCGATGTACCCGCGCATGTGCGAAGCCGGCGGCCTCTCCTATTCGGCCCTCATTACCCGTTTGGCCGAGCTCGCCCTGGAGAGACACGCGAGCAGGGCGGGGCTGCTGCATAATCATGCGCGAACGCCACATAATTATTTAGTTATGCAATAACTACTTAGAGATATTCACCGCTTGGCGTCCCAACTCCCTGGATGCTATACTCGCCTTCGAGCCGGAGGAGGACAGCCATGAATTCTCGAGACTGCATCGCCTTGGACGAAATCTACGGGGCCCACAACTACCACCCCCTTCCCGTCGTCATATCCTGGGCCGAGGGTTGCAAGGTCAAGGATCCCGAAGGCAAGAGCTACTACGATTTTCTCTCGGCCTATTCGGCCGTCAACCAGGGTCACCGGCACCCGCGGATCCTCGCGGCGGCGCGCGAGCAGCTGGAGCGCGTCACGCTCACGAGCCGCGCCTTCCACAACGATCGCACGGGCCCCTTCCTCGAGAAGCTCTGCGAGTTCACGGGCTTCGACATGGCCCTTCCCATGAACACGGGCGTCGAGGCGGTCGAGACCGCCCTCAAGGCCGCCCGCCGCTGGGGCGTCGAGGTCAAGGGCGTGAAGAACGGCGAGCAGGAGATCATCTGCGCCGAGGGCAATTTCCACGGCCGCACGCTGGCCGCGATCTCCATGTCCGTCGATCCCGACTCCCTCGTCAACTACGGCCCCTACGTTCCCGGCTTCGTCAAGGTCCCCTTCGGCGACGCGAAGGCCGTCGAGGCGCGGATAGGCCCCCGAACCGTGGCCGTCCTCGTCGAGCCGATCCAGGGAGAGGCCGGCGTCGTCGTGCCGCCGGACGGCTATCTCAAGGCCCTGCGCGAGATCTGCGACCGAAACGGCGTCCTCTTCGTCGCCGACGAGATACAGACCGGCTTTTGCCGGACGGGCCGGCGCTTCGCCTGGCAGCGCGAGGGCGCGCGCCCGGACGTCATGTGCCTCGGCAAGGCCCTGGGCGGAGGGATCATGCCCGTCTCGGCCATCGTAGCCGACCACGGCGTGATGGACGTCTTCACCCCGGGGACCCACGGCTCGACCTTCGGCGGGAATCCCCTCGCCGCCGCCGTCGGGATTGCCTCCCTCGAGGTCCTCGAGGACGAGCGGCTCGACGAGAGGGCCGAGGCCCTGGGGGAAGTCTTCCGGGCCGAGGCGGCGAAGATCAAGTGCGGCAGGATGAGGACGGTCCGCGGGCGCGGCCTGCTCAACGCCATCGTCTTCGACGAGGGCTTCGAGGCCTGGGATGTCTGCATCGCGCTCCGCGACGCGGGCCTCCTCGCCAAGCAGACGCACGGAAACATCGTCCGCTTCGCGCCGCCCCTCGTCATCAGCGATTCCGAGATGGACGAATCCCTGGGCATCATCTCCTCCACCCTCGCCCGAATATGATACTATAGCTCGTGCCGACACCAGGGCCCAAAGAGCTCCTCGACGCCGCGATCGCGGCCGGCGCCGAGCGCGACTATCGAAAGGCGACCGAGCTCCTCACCCTCCTCCTCGCCCGGACGGACTCCATGCCGGAAGCCCTCCTCTATCTGGGCCGGGCCCGATACGCGCTCGGGGAGCAGGGCCGAGCCATCGAGGCCTTTCGCGGCTACCTCCGAGGCGGAGGCGAGGCCGCGGCCGGGCTCTTCTTCCTCGGCCGCTCCTACCTCGCCTGCGGCCGCCCTACCGAGGCGGTCCGCTCCCTGCGCAAGAGCGTCGAGGCGGATCCGAACAAGGCGCCCGCCTGGGCCTTCCTGGGCGCGGCCATGATCAAGCTGAGAAAGACGAAGGCCGCCGTCGACTGCCTCGAGCGGGCCATCGCCCTGGCCCCTCAGGACAGGAATATCTATCGGGGCTACCTCAACGCCATCTACGCCCGCGGCGTCCGCCTCCTGGCGCGCGGCGACTCGGACATGGCGAGGCAGCTCCTCGGCTTCGCCGTCGACAACGGCCTCGAGGGGCCGGCCATCAGGCTCTGGAAAGCCAAGGCCCTGCGGGAGACCGGCCGCATACCCGAGGCGATCGTCGACTGCGAGGCCGCCCTCGCCGCCGCGCCCGGCGACCCCTCCATACGCTGGGTCCGCGCCGGCCTCCTCCTGGCCGCCGGCCGCCAGGGCGAGGCCCTGCGGGAGTTCGAGGCGATACGCGCGAAGCATCCCGACCTTCCCGCCCTCCCGGCCGACGGCGCCGCTCTGGCCAGGCTTCGAGCCTCGGTGGCCTTTCGCGAAGGGCGATACAAGGAGGCCGTCTCCGATTGCATGCTCCTCTTGCGCGCCGACCCCAAGGACGCGGCCCTGCGGTCCATCGCCGCCGAGAGCCTGCGCGCCCTCGGCGAGTTCGCCCGTTCCCGCGACCATTGGATGCGCGCCATCGAGGCCGCGCCCGACGAGGCAGAATTCCGCCTCGGCCTCGCTCTCGCCCTCTACGACCTCGGGGACTACGAGGCCTCCCTCAAGGCGACCGACCGGGCCCGCAAGCTCGGCGCGGAAGCGGGCGAGGCCGATTATTACGCCGCCCTCTGCCGGTCTCGCCTCGGCGAGGATCCCCAGCGGCTGATTCCCGTCCTCCAATCCCTCCTCCGCTCCCGGGCGGGGGACCCGCGGCTCATGTTCGCCCTCGGCGAAGCCCTGTATCGCTCCGGACGGCCCGATCTCTCCTCGGGATGGTTCGAAAAAGTCCTGAGCCTGGCCCCCGACCACGAGATCTCGCTCTTGTACCGCATTTCCGTGGCCGAATCTCTCGAGGACGAGGAGGCGAGGGAAGAGGCCTACGCCGCCTATCTTCAGGCCTACCCCGACAACTCGAAGCTGAGGCGCGAGTACGTGGGCCTGCTATCCGCGCGCGGGGATTGGTCCGCGGCGGCCGCCCAGCTGGAGCTCGGCATGTCCTACGGCGAGATGGACGGGAAATCCCGGCGCCGCCTCGCGATCGCCTACCGCAACGCCGGTCGCTACCGGGAGGCAGCCCTCGCCTACCGCGACCTCCTGCGCGAGGAGCCGGGATCGGGGGAGTTCCTCGTCGGCCTCGCCTACTGCCTCGAACGCGAAGGCCAGGCCGACTTCGCCCTCGCCCTCCTCGAGAAGGCGCCCAAGGCCGCCAAGGCCGGGGCCGACTCCTGGATCCTCCAGGCCTCGCTTTACGCGCGGGGCGGCAGGACCGAGTCGGCTTTCCAGTCCCTGCGGAGCGCCATCGAGCGCGACCGGGGCAGCGAGCGCGCCTGGCGAAGCCTCTGCGCCCTTTACAGGAAGCAGGGCCTGTCGGAGCTGGCCGCCAATTGCGAGGAGGAGGCGCGAATCGCCCTCGGGGCCGCCGAAACGAACAAGCGCTCGAGAGGCCGTGGTTGAATTCCTTCGCGTTCCTGCTATACTTGCCGATGGAGGACTAATCATGCCCGTAAAAGCGATGGATCTCTTCGACGCCTACGCGAAAAACGCCCTACCGAAGGATCGCGGATTTATCGTCACCTCCTTTTTCACCAATAATTCGGTTTATTCCCGCTACGAGATAGTCTCGTACAACAACGTCAAGTCGATCTATCCCAACGACGAGGGCCTGACCTTCCAAACCGACGGAAAGAAGCTCTTCGTCCTCATCGAGCCCGCCAATTATCCCAACAAGGGCATGGAACCCTTCGTCCGCTCGGACTCGGACAAAATTCCCCTGCGCTTCGCCGAGCTCGAGATGCACAATTGCAAGAACCTGACGCGCATCTATTGGGCGAAGGACGCGATGATCTCCTACGGCTCCTTCACCATCGCCCGTCCCGCGGGCATCAATTTCTCGTTCTGCTTCTACCAATTGCCCGACATGCACCAATCCCTCCAGCTTTTCTTCGAGAAGACCTTCAACAAGGAATGCTCCATTCCCTACGCCGACGCGAAAAAGGTGGCCGCGGCGATCGCCGAGAACATCAAGACGAAGATGGTCTGGGACTTCACGACGGAGTGAACGACCTCGCAGCGAGCTGCGAGGTATCGTTCGTACGGTAAGGAATGGATTGTATGAGGGATCGAATACCGGCTCCTGTATTACGGATGCGCAGCGAGCTGCGCGGTATTCGACCCTCCTCCGAATAAATAATCGTCGTGCCGCGGAGTGATCGAAGGGGGGAGCGCGGCGAGCTTCCCGGCTTAGTCTTGACCCTTTTAATTACATTATATACCTTCTCATATATTGCGCTGTCATTATGCGATTTCGTCGAGTCGCTTCGAATAAGGGGATAAGATGGATGAAAGAGCCGGAACGGTGGCCCGGGACCCGAGGAAGCTCGTTCCCTGGATCGCCTACCTCATATTCTTCGCCGTTCTGAACGAGACCGTGTTCAACGTCTCGACGCCGAAGATCGCTACGCAGTTCTCGCTGACGCCGTCGGGCGTCAGCTGGATGATGACCATCTTCATGGTCTTCTTCGGGATCGGGTCGGTCGTTTTCGGCAAGCTTTCGGACATCTTTAGCCTGCGAGGTCTCATCGCGACGGGCGTGGGCATCTACGTCGCGGCTTCCCTCCTCGGCTTCGCCTTCCGCTCCTCCTACCTCGCCGTCGTCGCGGCGCGCGCCCTCCAGGGGGTCGGCGGATCCGCCATCCCCGCCCTCGTATTCGTCGCGATCGCGCGCTACTTCGAGATCTCGGAACGCGGCAGGATATTCGGCTTCATAACGTCCATCGTCTCCCTGGCGATCGGCTTCGGGCCGGTCATCGGAGGCTTCGTGTCGAGCGCCCTGCATTGGTCCTACCTCTTCCTCATTCCCATCCTCATCCTGGTCTCCCTGCCCTTCATCATCCGCTCCCTTCCTCCGGAAAGCCGCCGGAAAGGCAGGGTAGACTTTCTCGGCGCCGTCTTGGCTACCTTCGTCCTCGGCGCGTTGGTGGCTTACCTCAATTTCAACGACCTCGCCTATCTGGGCGCCTTCGCCCTCCTGTCGATCCTCTTCGTCGCGCGGATCCGCCGGGCGGCCGATCCCTTCATCAAGCCATCGCTCTTCGCGAACGCGGGTTTCAGGCGAGGGCTCGTCTTTACCCTTTGCCTGTTCGCCATCGTCATCGGCATCGTCTTCCTCGTGCCCCTTATGCTGAGCAGGATCCACGGCCTGACCACCGGCCAGATCGGACTTGTCCTCTTTCCCGGCGCCATAAGCTCCGTGATCTTCGGGCCGATCTCCGGCAGGGTCGCGGATAGGAAGGGAAGCGGTTTCGTCATCGCGGTCGGGCTCTCCCTCCTCGTCGCGGGCATGGTCGCCATGGCCCTGCTCCTCGGCCTGTCGCCCCTCCCAGTCGCCATAGCCATGCTCCTGGTCTACGTCGGCTTTGCCCTCTTCCAGACCGCCATGGTGAATGCCGTTTCCCAAACCTTGCCACCGGAAGAAACGGGAGTCGGCATGGGTCTTTTCAATCTCGTCGGGATAATTTCGGGAGCCGTCGGAACGGCGATCGTCGGCAAGCTCCTCGACAGCGGCTTGCTGGACTTCTCCCTTTTGCCCTTCCATACCGCAGCCGGGACCTTCGTGTACAGCAACCTCATGCTGGCTTTCTCGCTGATCGCCCTATTGGGAGGGGCCTTTTACTTCCGATCAGGCAAGCGGGAGGGAAAAGCCGCCAGCCTCGCCGGAGAGGAAGCCGAATCACCCTGCATCGAGCTCTCGGGCTGTGAAGGCTGAGGCCCCGACCAGTGGTCCCGCCGTCGCGGCCAACTTAGGCGATTGTCGCGGCCAACTCAGGCGATCGTCACGGCCAACTTAGGCGATTGTCACGGCCAACTTGGGCGATTGTCGCGGCCAACTTGGGCGATCGTCGCGAGCAAGTTGGGCGCGAGCCTTTTAGCAGTGCTGATCGGGAACAATACCATTGAACGTGCCCGCGTTTACCATCGGAACTACGCCAAAGCTAGAGCGTTCTAGAATAGCGCAAGAAAAGATCGAAAGAGCGAAGGGCGACATCGTAGGCAGCTGCCCGGCATTCGACGCTTCTCAGGATGAAAAGTGAGTGCGCCCTGCCGGGCGCACAAAAAGAGGCCGCCCCGCGGCGCGGGGCGGTCCTCTGCCTATGTTTCGGCAGGCTTATTGCGGCTTCGCCGCCTTGCGTTTCTCGATCTCGGCCTGGGCCACCGCGGTTATGGACAGCGGCACCTGGTAGGGCGAGCAGGAGACGTAGTCGAGGCCGGCCGCCATGCAGAAGCGGATGTTGTCGGGGTTGGCTCCATGCTCGCCGCAGAGGCCGGTCACGAGGCCGGGCCGCGTGAGATGGCCGCGCTTCGCGGCCATCGCGACCAGATCCTTCACCGGGGCCGTCAACAGCGAGAAGGGGTTGCCCTGGATGAGATCGTAGAGGGAATAGTCGGGCATGAAGGAATTGAAATCGTCGCGGCTGATGCCGAGGGTCGTCTGCGTGAGGTCGTTCGTCCCGAAGGAAAAGAACTCGCTGTAGCGGGCGATCTCGCCGGCGGAGAGGGCGGCGGCGGGCAGCTCGATCATGGTGCCGATCTTGTAGGGAAGGGCCTTGGCGCCCAGCTCCGCGCGAACCTCCTCCTCTATGTCGATGAGACCCCGGTAAGCCTTGCCCTCGATCTTCTTGCCATAGACGATGAGCTTGAGCTCCGAGGCGTTCATCACGATGGGGATCATGACCTCGGGCCTGACGTCGACATTCTCCTTCTTGAGCTTGTAGGCGGCCTCGAAGATGGCCCGGACCTGCATCTCGTAGATCTCGGGATAGCTCACCGCGATGCGGCAGCCGCGATGGCCGAGCATCGGGTTGAATTCGCCCAGGGCATCGATCCGCGCCTGGATCTCGGCCTTGGAAAGCTTCTTCGCGCTCTTGCGCGCCGCCATGTGCTCGGAGAAGGCCTCGAACTCGGCCGCGTTGTGCGGCAGGAACTCGTGCAGGGGGGCATCGAGCAGGCGTATCGTGACTTCCTTGCCGGCCATCACCTTGAAGAGGCCATAGAAATCGTCGCGCTGCATCGGCTTCAGCTTGTCGAGGGCCTTGATGCGCTCTTCCTTCGTGTCGGAGAGGATCATCTCGCGGATCACGTTGATGCGCTTCTCGTTGAAGAACATGTGCTCGGTGCGCACGAGGCCGATGCCCTCGGCTCCGAACAGGAGGGCGCGGGCGGCGTCGCGCGGGGTATCGGCGTTGGCCCGCACGTGGAAATGGGGCATCTGCTTCTTGGCGAGGGCGATGAAGTCCAGGAGCCCCGAATCCTTGGGATCGGGGGAGATGAGATCGGCCTTGCCGAGCCAAACCTGGGGCTCGCCGTAGTAGGGCACGTTGATGGTGATGTAGTCGCCCTCC
>CAVZVX010000044.1:0-20366 GCA_963778775.1 uncultured Spirochaetota bacterium
CAGGGGTTCTGGGGAGTATAAGATTTGTCCTTGAAGCAATTCTTGGACAGGTATGCGGCCGAAACCTATAGTTTACAGAGAGTCGTTGGCTTAACCGTAGGCACGGCCGCTCTTTTCATCGGATTTCTTAATATACTGACCTTGATCGAATCCCTCGGTTACTCTTTTTTCAAGGCTCTCCTCAATTGGAATATTATCACTATCGCCGTGTTGGGAATCAGCGGAATCATTTCCGGATTCTGGGAATCTCGAATCTCGAAATGGATGCAGCTCGCCATTTTCCTTGTAA
The DNA here is from genome assembly GCA_963778775.1 of uncultured Spirochaetota bacterium. GTDB lineage: Bacteria > Spirochaetota > Spirochaetia > Treponematales > Rectinemataceae > UBA1306. Next base: position 290 of record CAVZVX010000044.1, read on the forward strand.
CTGCCCTGATCTCCGCAGGTACTACGACCGAGGGAGACCTAACGAGTTGCACATTCTTGGTCTTCGGCCTGATACTTATTTCAGAATACAAACTCGGACGCTTGGCTATTGGGATCGGCGTTTTTTTCGGATTCCTCGCCTTTCCATTTGCCCTCGCTATCGGACTGAAGAGCCGCTCCCCTGCCTTCGCGATTCAGGGCATCACCGTCTTGATCGGAACGATCTGTCTGATAATCCTCTACGGCGCCGTCCTCTACAGGCACGAGTTCCGCCACCGCCAGGACCTAGCCCTCTTGGAAACCCGGGTCAAGGAGAGGACGGTCGAGCTCGAGCACGCCTTGGAAGAGCGTTTCGCCATGCTTCAGGAGATCCATCACAGGGTCAAGAACAATCTCCAGGTGATCATCAGCCTCCTGCGGCTGGAGGCCGACAGGCAGGGCGATTCGGGCTCGCGAGCCTCGCTCGAGGCGAGCGTCCAGCGCATTCTCGCGATGGCCCTCGTCCACGAGACGCTCTACGATACGGATCAGCTCGACAAAATCGATATCGTCTCCTACGCCAAAAGGCTCATCGAGGAGACCAGGGCCGCGGCTTCCGCCGAGTTCGAGCTCGAGGCCGAGGGCGCGACCCTCGTGGGCCTGGACTTCGCCGTCCCCTTCGGCCTCCTGCTCAACGAGCTCATGTCCAACTCCGAGAAGCACGCATTCCCGGCGGGGACCAGGGGCAAGGTCGTCATAAGGATCGAGTCGAAGGACGGGATCGTGCTCCGCGTGGAGGACAACGGGATCGGGATGTCGGAGGATGTCCATATCGACGGGCCGAAGACCCTCGGATTGAACCTCGTGAAGGTCCTCGCTCAGCAGCTCGGAGGGAAGATCTCCCTGGACCGCAAGTCGGGGACGAGGTGGACGATACGATTCCCGAGTACGGAGCCCGTGATCCGTCACTAGTGTCCTGTCATATTCGCTTCGCTCAACATCCGGCCCCGCAAAAGCCCGACCGCATGGCCGGAAGCGGATCGGGCTTTAGGCATCCCGTATATGACAGGACACTAGGCCTTCCCCCTCTCCCGCTCCTCGAGGGTCCTGAAGGCGACCTTCCCGATTCGAGTCATCGGAAGCTCGGACATGAATTCGATGTGGCGGGGGCAGGAGTGGGGAATGAGCCGCTTCCGGCAATGGTCGATGAGTTCCTTCTCGAGCTCGCTGTTCGGGACGTAGCCTTCGTTGAGCGTGACGAATCCCTTCGGGACCTCGACCTGGGTCGGATGGGGGACGCCGATGACGCAGGATAGCCGGACCGCGGGGTGCTTGTTGAGGACGTCCTCGACCTGGGAGGGGTAGACCGCGATACCCGAAGTCTTGATGATCCGCTTCGCCCGCTGCTTGAAATAGAAGAAGCCATCGGCATCCATGCAGCCGATGTCGCCGGAATGGAGCCAGGTGCGGCCGTCGGGATGGGTCTTCAGGACCTGGGCGGTCGCCTCCGGATCGTCGAGGTAGCCGAGCATGACCGTCGGGCCCGCCACGCAGATCTCTCCGTCCTCCATCGCGGCGCATTCATCGGTCGTTCCGGGCCGCACCACCTTCGCCAGCATATCGGGATAGGGCAGCCCGATGGAGCGCTCCCGGTACTCGCGTTCGGGCATCAGGATGCTGGCGGTCACCGATTCGGTCATGCCGTATCCTTCGCGGAGCGAGGCGCCGCAGCCGTTCTTCCTGAGCACGGCCTCGAAGCGGTACTTGGTCTCGGGACTCAGGGAATCGCCGCCGCAGAAGATTCCCTTGAAGCATCCGAGCGGCGCGCGCGAGAAATTCGGGTCGGCGGCGAGGGCGTCGTAGAGGGTGGGCACTCCCGCCATGAAAGCCGGCTTGTGGCGTCGCACGAGGAGGGCGAGCGCGTCGGCCTTGAATCGCGGGACCAGGACGCAGGTGCCTCCGTGCACGAGGATGGCGTGGATCCCTACGGCGAGTCCGAAGCCATGGAACATGGGGAGTATGGACAGTATGGCGTCGCCGGGAAGGATGGGACCTCCCGCGGCATCCGTCTGTATCGCGAGGGCATTGCAGTTCCTGTTGGAGAGGAGGATGGCCTTCGATTCTCCCGTGCTCCCGCCGGAGAAAAGGACGAGGGCGGCCTCGTCGGCGGAGAGCGGATCGGGCTCCGGCAGCTCCGGCGCCGCGCGCGAGCCCGCCTCCAGAGAGCGCCACGAGAGCAGGGAGCCGGATTCCCCATAGGGAACGCGAGGGACCTTGCGTCCGGGCCCGAGGGCGTAGCCGAGGGAAGTCGGGAAGCCCGTCTCGCCGCCGATGGAGCAGACGACCGTCTTTCGAATGGGGCAATCGACGGATTCCCCGTCGACGGGCCTGTCGCCGCCGAGCGCCGCCGAAGGCCCCATGACCTCGGCGAAGCGGGGGAAGAATCCATCGAGGGTGATGGCCCAGGAAGCGGAGACGAGGCGGGCGAAGCCCAGGATCTCGCTGGGCGTGGAGAGGGGATGGATCGGCGCCGGGATCGCGCCGATCCGGGAGAGGGCATAGAAGGAGACGACGGCCTGGGGAATGTTGGGAAGGCAAATCAGGACCCGGTCCCCCCTCTTCATCCCCGCGGCCGCGAAGGCGCGGCTCATGCCGACGACCCGCTCGAGGAGCTGCGCTTTGGATGTCGTCCGCCCCATGAACTCGAGGCCGGCGATCCCGGGATGGCGCTCGGCGTCGGCCTTCAGCATCCCGAAGATGGAGAGCTCGGGATAGTCGAGGGTCGCGGGCGTGCCGCCGTAATGGGTCAGCCAGGGCCTGGTTTCGTACATGGGCGCTTCTAGGCCCCGGTCGCGGACGGCGGAGGCTCGGGGACCCCAAGCTCGGCGAGGGTATCCGGGTCGAGGTCGGGCGGCGCCTCGAGGAGGGCGGGATCCTCGACGAAGGAACGGAGAAGGTCTATGGCCCTGCCGCAGTAGATCCCGTCCGCGATACGGTCGTCGTAGGTGAAGGTCACCTTCACCCTGTCGCACGCGACATAGTCGCGACGGATCTTGCCGATGGCGACGAAGAGGCCGCAGGTGCCGAACTCGAAGTTGTGGTGAAAGGGAGCGTCGATCCCCACGCTGCCTACGTTCGTGAAGAATACGCTCGAGTAGAAGGGTAGGCCTCGGGTAAAGGAGAGGGGAAGCGCGTTGTGGTAGTCGAGGAAGGACAAGGTCCCGAATACGATGCGGTTCGCGAACCTCGGAAGGCGCGCGAGGAAGGCGTTGAGGTCGTCGGCGTCGGTTGCCTCGCCCTTCTTGATCCTCGAGACGAAGGCGGAAACCTTGGGCGGCAGCGTGGAAAGCGTCTCGTAGGGGGAGAAGGGAAGGGTGACGTTGATCTCGGCCCCGCCGTCCGTCAGCTCCTTCTTGGCCACGAAGTTGAATATTATCCGGTTGCGCTGGTAGTAGCGGTAGCCGGCGACGAAGCGGTTCAGCTTGGGCCTCATGGCCAGGGTGCGCGCGGTCGCGCATAGGAAGACCTGGAAGAGGGTGAGCCTTTTCTCGCCGGGGGGACAGGAGGCGTTCGCCGCGTGGACGTAGGCGAGGGCCTTGGTGACGTCGAAATCCTGCTCGAAGTAGATGCAGGCCTCGGAGCGCTTCGGCATGAGATAGGGCATGAGTCTCGTAAAGTAGGGCAAGTCTCGGATATAGGTCCCGTCGCTCCGGCTTTTCGTGAACATGGGCGAATTATCTCGCGGAAACGGGCAGACGGCAAGCTCGTTCGCGCGCTATCGGCCCTTTGGGGCGAGGACGGGAACGCAGACGCCGATGACGATGAAGACGCTGGCGAGGGCGAACTCGGGACGGGGTATCTCGCCGAAGATGAAGTAGGCGAGGATGCCGGCGACTATGAATTGCGTGAGGTTGAAGAGCGAGACGGTCTGGGGCGCCAGCTTGGTCATGGCCCGGTTCATCAGCGAATGGCCGACGATGGTCGGACCGAGGATCAGGCCGAGGGTCATGGCGACGTCCGTACCGGTGATGCCATGCACCGGATCGGCGAAAGGCAGGGAGCAGAGGAAGCAGAAGAGGCCTCCCATGAGGTAGAGAGGCACGAGGTAGAGCCAGATGCGCTCCTTGGGCGCGAAGCGACGGGCCAGCGCGAGATAGATGGAATAGAGGATCATGGAAAGGAAGCAGACGAGATCGCCGGCGAAATGGCCGGGATCGAGACGGTAGTCGAAGACGGCCAGTATCGCGATGCCGGCGAGGGCGATCAGGGTGCCGAGGATCTCGGCCCTACGGGGCATCTCGCGCGTCATGAGGAAGATGAAGAAGGGCATGGCCACGGGGACCATGGTCACTATGACCGTCGCGTTTCCGGCGAGCGTCATCCTGGCGCCGGTTATCCAGGTGATGAAGTGGAGCCCCAGGACGATGCCGGGAAGGAGGGAGGGCGCGACCATGCGGAGCGAGAGGCGCCTGCCCGAGCGACGCAGCTCCCTGAAGAAGAGAGGCGCCAGGATGATGCCCGAGAAGAGGAGCCTATAGGAGGCCTGGAGGACGGGATGGATGGTCGAGGCCTTGATCATGATGGCCGACGTTCCCCCGACGATATTGGCCACGAGGACCAGCCCAAGCTCCAATGACCGGGATTTTTTGCCTATTCCGTCCATGCCGGAGATTGTAGACCGGCCGAGCTCTCGAAGTCAGCCCTCGAGAATGGCTCTTAAGCGGCGAAAAGCGGCGCGGCGATGATGCACTCGCCGACGAATCGGATTATCTTATCTTTATCAGGCGGAATGGAGGTGACCCATGGCGACCGTGAAGGATATCCTGGGGGTGAAGGGGAGGGAGATCGTCAGCGTGAGCCCGGAGGCGACTCTGCTCGCTGCTCTCGAAGTGATGGCCAACAAGAACGTCGGCGCCGTCCTCGTGCTCGACGCCGAGGGAGGCCTCGCGGGCATTTTCTCCGAGCGTGATTTCGTCCGCAAGATCATCATAAAGGGACGCACGATGGAGGCGACCAAGGTCAAGGAGATCATGACGAGCCGCGTGCTGTACGTGAGCCCCGAGACGACCGTCTCCGATTGCATGAGCCTCATGACCGACAAAAGGATTCGCCACCTGCCCGTGCTGGAGGGCGGGAAGCCGGTGGGCGTGGTCTCGATCGGAGACGTGATCAAGGAACTCCTCAGGGAGCAGGAGCTCCTCATCAACCGACAGGCCGCCGAGATAGGCCAGCTCGAGCGCTACACGACGGGCAGCATCTAGCCCGAAGAGGCCTTCCGTATCGCGGCCAGCCTCTCCCTCAGGGTCGGGTGCGAGTAGTTCCAGGCCGAGTACCACGGGTGGGGCCAGAGGTTGGAGGCATTCTCCCGATTCAGGCGGATCAAGGACGACGCGAGGGCCTCGGTCCCGGCTGCCTCGGCGGCGAAGGCGTCGGCCTCGTACTCGTGCTTCCTCGACCAGGCCGAGAAGGCGGGCGCGAGGAAGAAGGTCGCCGGTCCCGATACGAGGGCCAGGATGAGGAGGAGCGCGTGCTTCGAAGGGGCGGCGAAGCCGAAGGCGGCATAGAGCGCTCCCCATCCCATGAAGCGATCGAGGACCCAGAAGGCGAAGAAAGACAGGACGATCGAGAGGATCGTCCCCTTGAGGACGTGGCGCTTCTTCTCGTGGCCTATCTCGTGGGCCAGGACCGCGAGGACTTCGTCCTCCGACATCTGCGAAACGAGGGTGTCGAAGAGGACGATGCGCTTGACGCGCCCGAGGCCCGTAAAGTAGGCGTTCGAGTGCCGCGATCGCTTGGAGCCGTCCATGACGAAGATGCCGCTCACCTTGAAATCCAGTCTGGAGGCGAGTTCCGCGATGCGCGAGGCGAGGCCCCCCTCCGGCAAGGGCGTGAATTTGTTGAATAGCGGCGCGATGACGAGGGGATAGATCAGGCTGAGGCAAAGGTCGATCACCGAGAAGATAGCCGCCGCCCAGAGCCACCAGAGCGAACCCGCATCGTCTATGAAGGCGTAGAGGAGATAGAGGAGGGGAAGGCCGAGTATCGCCGAAATGAAGGCGGACTTCAGTCTGTCGAGGAGCCAGGTCTTGGCCTTGGTCGTATTGAAGCCGAATCGCCTCTCCAGTGAAAAGGTGACATATAGGGAGATGGGACTGCCGATGAGGGCCTGGGCCACGGCGAGGGGTCCGAGGAAGAGGACGCCCCGCCAATAGGCGTCCGCGACGAGGCCGCCTATGAGGCGATCGAGGAGTCCGAAGAGCCCGAGGACGGCGGCGGCGAGTACGATGGCCGTCATGGCGGGGCCCGCGACGAAGGACAGCCGCATCTTGGCCTTGGAGTATTCGGCCGCCTTAGCGGCCTCTTCGGAGCTCAGCTTCTCGCTAAGCTCCTCGGGTACGCTCCCGCCGTGGCTCGCGACGCTTCGGTAATTGAGGGCGGTGAGGAAGATCCCCCAGGCCAGGTCGAGGATGGCGAGGGCTACATAGCAGATTAGGATGGCCTGAGCCGTCACGGTGCCTCCAAGAGCGAAAAATACTGATTTATCCGCGATACCGGGAATCTTTCTCGGACACTCTACAGTGCCGCCTCGGATTCGTGCTAGACGGAATGTGCGCTCGTGGCGGGCAGAGCAAAGGCGTGATGCTTGACCTTGCATGCAAGGTTTGCCTATCATGAATGCATGAACAGTAGGCAAAGCGTTCAATATACAATTCGCGGAGTGCCGGATAAGGTGAGCGCCATGCTTCGGGAACGCGCTAAGGCCGAGGGCCGGAGTCTCAACAGCGTGGCCGTTGACGCTTTGGCTCGGGGGCTGGGCTTTGGAGACGTCGAGCCGCGCTACGACGATCTCGATGATCTTGCCGGGACCTGGGTCTCGGATCCCGAGTTCGACCAGGTCGTCGCCGAGATGGATCGAATCGATGAAGAGCTCTGGAAATGAGAATACTCCTGGATACGAACAGATACAGGGATTTTTGCGATGGTCTTCCTCAAGCCGTCTCGCGGCTGCAAACCGCCGAGCTCGTGTACTTGGCGTTCGTGACGCTTGCCGAGCTTCGGGCAGGCTTTATCGCGGGGACGGCGAGCGGTCCGAACGAGAGAAACCTGAGCGTATTCCTGAATCGTCCCAGGATCAGAGTCTTATGGCCGGACGAGCAGACGACCCATCATTACGCCAGACTATTCCTACAATTGAGGAAACAGGGCACTCCCATCCCGACGAATGACATCTGGATCGCAGCTCTCGCCGTCCAACACGATCTCGCGCTTTTTTCCCGCGATTGCCACTTCGACCGCATTCAACAGCTGCCGCGCGCTTGACCATGGACATCGACATCCTCTGTAGGGTCGTCGATAACTACGGCGACGTCGGCGTCGCCTATAGGTTAGCCCGCTCGCTGTCCGAGCTGCCGCACCCGCCTCGGCTCAGGCTCGTAGCAAGCGACATTGCGTCCTTCGCCGCGGTCGACCCCGAGATTGACGCGACCAAGCCCGTCCAAAGAGTCCGCGGTTGGGAGCTGTATCCCTGGAACGGGGCGGGGACGGGCGAGGCGACGAGCGCCTTTCGCGCGAGAAGGCCGAAGATCGTGATCGAGTGCTTCGCCTGCGGCCGTCCCGATTGGCTCGAGGACATCCTCTTCGATCCTACGTCCGAGGAAGGATGCCTTATCGTGGACCTCGAGCACCTTACGGCGGAGAAGTACGCCGAGGACTTCCACCGAATGCCCTCGCTGACGCGCTCGCCTTTCGTCAAGAAGGCGATGTTCCTGCCCGGCTTCGCCGATGGGACCGGCGGCCTCCTCATGGACGGGAGCTTCGCCCGAGCGCGCTCGCGAGCATCGAGCGAGTCCGGCCGCTCGGCCATGCGGCGGGAGCTCCTCGCCCGCCTCGGCTCTTTGCCGTCAGGCCCGCTCTTCCCGGCCGGCTCCATCCCGGCCCTCGCCGAGGACCTCTTCTGGATATCCGTATTCTCCTACGAACGCGACTACGCTCGCATCGTCGCCGACCTCGCGGCATTCGGCGCAGGGAAGCCGATTCTCGTCCTCGCGGCCGCCGGGAAGAGTTCGCCCTGCCTCGCCTCGGCCTGGTCGGCGGCCGGGAAACCCTTTCCCCTCATCCCCCTGCCCTTTCTTCCTCAGGAAGGCTGGGACGAGATCCTGCTGACGAGCGATTTCTCGATCGTCCGCGGCGAGGACTCCTGGGCCCGCGCGGCCCTTTCGGGCAGACCCTTCCTCTGGCAGGCTTATCCGCAGGAAGGCAGACGGCAGCTGGTCAAAGTCGCGGCCTTCCTCGATCGGCTGCGCCCTTATTCCGCGCCGGAGTCGAGCGCCGCGTTCTCGGCTCTCGAGGAGTTTTACCTATCCATCAACGATCGCGATCGGGACAGTCCAACGGAGACCGGCCGGGAATCCCTCCTCCCGGTCCTGTCGCGCTACTCAGAGCTCCTGCCCCTGTTCGCGGCCTTTTCGGAATCGCTCGCGGGCATGCCCGACCTGGCTTCGGGCCTCGTGACCTTCTTGCGCGAAATCGTGTAGAATGTCCACTCGGGACGGCGGGAATGACCGGTTTCGGAACTCGAACTCAATTTTAGCGAGGATTATATGGTAGTCACTTCACAACTCAGGACCGGCTCGGTCTTCAAGGTGGGCAACGAAGCTCTCGTTGTCCAGAAGATCCTCCGTCAAAAAACCGGCCGAGGTGGTACGGTCACTCACTTTCGAGTCAAAAACATCGTCACCGGCCAGACCTCCGACGTCGCCCTCGACTCCGGCGAGAAATTCGAGTCGGTCGACCTCGACATCTTCCAGATGAAGCTGTCCTACATCGACGGCGACACGTACGTCTTCATGGAGCAGGAGACCTTCGAGCAATACGAGATCTCGAAGGAGGACCTCGGCGACAACGCCGGCTACATCAGCGCCGACGACGACTATCCCATCGAGATCACCTTCTACGACGGCAAGCCGGTCGGCGTGACCCCGCCCATCCTCGTCGAGCGGACGATCACCTACTGCGAGCCCGGCGTCAAGGGCGATACCTCGGGCAAGACCTTCAAGCCGGCGACCCTCGATACGGGCATCGAAGTCTCCGTGCCCCTGTTCTGCGAGATCGGCACGAGGATAAAGCTGGATACCCGCGACGGGACCTTCGTCGAGCGGGCCAAATAGGGCCTTCAGGGCCCCTCCGCATGAGGATCGTCGTCAGCGGAATCGGCGTCGTCTCGGCCCTCGGCTGCTCGAAGGACGCCTTCTGGACGAATCTCGTCGCGGGCAGGTCGGGAGCGGCGGAGATCGGGGCCTTCGACGCGAGCGGCTACGGAAGCCGCATCGCCTGCGAGGCGAGGGACTTCCGGCCCGAAGAGCGGCTGAACCGCAAGCGCCTCAAGCGCATGGCCCGCTTCTCGCAGATGGCGTCCTTCGCGGCCCTGGCGGCCGTCGAGGACTCGGGCGTCGATCTGTCGGTCTTCGATCCGTCGAGGGTCGGCTGCGTCATCGGCTCGGCCGCGGGGGACTACGAGCATCTCGCCGCCCAGTTCGCCGTCCACGCCGCCAAGGGACCCGGCCACGGCAACGCCTTCGCGGTACCTCGAATCATCGCCAACATGGCCTCGAGCAACGCGGCCATCGATCTCGGCATCCACGGTCCCGCCGCCGCCGTCCTCTCGGCCTGCGCCACCGGCGCCAACTCGATCGGCGCCGCGATGGACATGCTGCTCCTCGGCCATGCCGACCTCATGCTTGCCGGCGGGACCGAGTCGACGATCGCGCCGCTCGTCGTGGATTCCTACGATGCCATGGGCGTCCTGTCGCGGCGCAACGATTCCCCCGCGACGGCCTCGCGCCCCTTCGACCTCGACCGTGACGGCTTCGTCATCGGCGAGGGCGCGGGCGTTCTCGTCCTCGAGAGCTACGAAAGCGCTTCCGCCCGAGGAGCCAGGATCTACGCCGAACTCCGCGGCTACGGCATGACCTGCGACGCCTTCAGCATCGCGGCCCCCGATCCCGAAGGAACCTGGGCGGCCAAGGCGATGGAGGCGGCGATCGCGCGCTCGGGCTTGGGCCCCGATAGCATCGGCTACATCAACGCCCACGGTACCTCGACCCAGACCAACGACAAAGTCGAGACCCTCGCCATCAAGCGCGTCTTCGGCATGCGGGGTTACCCGAATCCGCCGGTCAGCTCGAGCAAGTCGATGATCGGCCACACCCTCGGCGCGGCCGGCGCCCTCGAGGCGGCCATCACCGCCCTCTCGGTCCATCATGGCGTCATGCCGCCCACGATCAACCTCGAGAAGGCCGATCCCGGACTGCGATCTCGACTACGTTCCCGGCGAGGCGCGGGATGCCAGGATCGAAGCCGCCATCTCCAATTCCTTCGGTTTCGGCGGGCATAACTGCGTGCTGTGCTTCAGCAAAGTGTGATATTTCCACATTTTGCCCTTCATCAAGGCCGATTTTGTATTTGTATACGAGTAAAATAGCGATACGACACATCTAATTTTTCACTAAAATATATTAATATTCCTATTATTTCTGTAGAAGCCTTGACAATTCGTGCGAATAATCCGTAAATACTACCAACAGTGCAGAGAAGCGCTGATTTTTCGCTCATTCGGAGTGACTATGGGCGACAAGCAATTGACCGGGGCGGAAGCCCTCGTCGAGATCATGATCGAAGAGGGAGTCGAATTCGTGTTCGGCCTCCCGGGCGGCAATGCGATTCCTATTTACGATGCCCTCGTGGGCAGGAAGGTCCAGCTGGTCCTGACCCGCCACGAGCAGGGGGCCGTCCACATGGCCGACGGCTACGCCCGGGCCACGGGCAAGGTAGGCGTAGCCCTCGTCACTTCGGGGCCGGGCGCTACGAACACCGTGACGGGGCTCTTTACCGCCCTCATGGACTCCATACCCTTAGTCGTGATCTGCGGTCAGAGCCCGACCTTCGTCCTCGGCCTCGACGCCTTCCAGGAAGCCGACGTTTCGGGCATCACCTACCCCTGCGTCAAGCATTCCTATCTCGTCAAGGACGTCGATGACATTCCGCGCGTGTTGCGAGAGGCTTTTTACATCGCGAGCTCGGGCAGGCCGGGGCCGGTCCTCATCGATATGCCCAAGGACATCTCCGGGAAAATCCTGCTCGACGCGGGCCCCGGGGAATTCCACCTGCCCGGCTACTCCGTGCCGCGCGAGGGAGACGCCGCCGCCGTGGCGAAGGCCGCCAAGGCGCTCAAGGCCGCCCGCAGGCCCATCCTCCTCGTCGGCCACGGCGCGGCCATCTCGAAGGCCTCGCGCGAAGTCCGAGAGCTCGTGGAGAGGATGCGGATCCCGGCCGTCAGCACCCTCCTCGGCAAGGGCGTCCTGCCCGAAAGCCACGAGTTGTCCCTGGGCATGCTCGGCATGCACGGGACCGCCTACGCGAACAAGGCGATGGTGGCCTGCGACCTCGTCATGAGCATCGGTTCGCGCTGGGACGACCGTATCGTCGGGAGCTACTCCGATTTCTGCAAGGGAGCGGTCAAGATCCACGTCGACATCGATCCCGCCGAGATGGACAAGGTCGTGAAGGTCGATATCGGCATCGTCGGGGACGCGAAGGCCGTCCTCTCCCAGCTCCTCCCCCTCGTGGAGGCCGGCGACACCGAGGAATGGGTCAGGCAGGTATCGCGCTGGCGCCGGGAGTATCCTCTCGCCTACCGGAAGGAGGGGAAGGTTCGGGCCCAGCACGTGATACAGGAGCTGCGCGCCCTCGCCGGCGACGGGGCCGTCTTCACGACGGATGTCGGACAGCACCAGATGTGGGCGGCTCAGTACGTCGGTTCCGAGGAGTCGCGCAACTGGATCACCTCGGGCGGCGCGGGCACGATGGGCTTCGGCTTCCCCGCGGCGATCGGGGCGCAGCTGGGCAGGCCCGGCGCGCTGGTCGTCGCGATCGTCGGCGACGGGGGCTTCCAGATGACCCTCTCGGAGCTGGCGACGATGCGCAATCTCAAGCTGCCCGTCAAGATCGTAGTCATCAACAACCACTATCTCGGCATGGTGAGGCAGTGGCAGAATATGTTCTACGACGAGCGCTACTCGGGCGTCGACCTCGAGGGCAACCCGGACTTCGCGAGGCTGGCCGAGGCCTACGGCGTCAAGGGATATCGCATCACGCGGCCCGCCGACGTGAGGCGGGTGCTCAAGGCCGCGCTCGAGCACGACGGCCCCTGCCTCGTCGACGCGGAGGTCGAGAAGCACGACAACGTCTTCCCGATGATCCCCGCGGGCGCCCCGCTCAAGGACATGCTCCTCGAGGCGCCCAGGCGCAAACTCGAGAAGCCCACGGGAGGTACCTGAGATGGACGACGCGAACAACGGCGCCACGCGCCACTCTCTGAGCCTCTACGTCTCGAACAAGCCGGGCGTCCTCATCAGGGTGGCCCTCGTGTTCTCGAGGCGCGGCTTCAACATCGACAGCCTCGTCGTCTCCGAGACCCAGGACCCGCGCTACTCGAGGATGAACATCGTCGCCCGCGGCGAGCGCGAGACCCTCGAGCGCATCCTCAAGCAGCTCAACAAGCTCGTCGACGTGATCCACGCGCGCGACTACTCCTACGAGGACGTGATCCAGAAGGAGCTGGCCCTGGTCAAGATCGACTGCCCCTCCGAGCGGCGCGCCGAGGCCTTCCAGGTGATGGAGGCCTTCAAGGCGAAGACCATCGACCTCGCCGAGTCCACCTTGGCCGTGGAGGTGACCGGCAGCTCGGAAAAGCTCGACGCCTTCGAGACCCTGCTCCGCCCCTTCGGCATCAGGGACATGGTGCGGTCGGGCAAGCTGCTCATGGCGCGCGGCACGGAGACGACTTGAGGGCGAAAGGGAGGAATGATGTCGGCCAACTTGTTCGATAAAGTCTGGGACCTGCACAAGGTCGGCAAGCTGCCTTCGGGCAGGGACCAGCTCTTCATCGGGCTCCACCTCGTCCACGAGGTGACCTCGCCCCAGGCCTTCGCGATGCTCGCCGAGCGGGGCCTCTCCGTGGCCTTTCCGGAGAGGAGCTTCGCGACCTGCGACCACATCGTCCCCACCGACGCCCAGGCGCGGCCCTTCAAGGATCCCCAGGCCGAGGCGATGATGGCCGCCCTCGAGGCCAACACCGCCGCCTCGCGGATCGAATTCTTCGGCCTCGGCTCGGGCAGGCAGGGCATAGTCCACGTGATAGGGCCCGAGCTCGGCCTCACCCAGCCCGGGATGACTATCGCCTGCGGGGACTCCCATACTTCGACCCACGGCGCCTTCGGGGCCATCGCCTTCGGCATCGGCACGAGCCAGGTCCGCGACGTCCTCGCCACCCAGACCCTCGCGATGGACAGGCCCCGCGTGCGGCGGATCAACGCGAAGGGCGCCCTGGGGAAGGGCGTGGGCGCGAAGGACCTCATCCTGTACATCCTCTCCCGTCTCGGCGTCGAGGGGGGCATCGGCTACGCCTACGAGTATTCGGGCGGCGCCGTGCGGGACCTCGGCATGGAGGGCCGCATGACGCTCTGCAACATGAGCATCGAGGGCGGCGCCCGCGCCGGCTACGTGAGCCCCGACGAGACGACCTTCGAATACATGCGCGGCCGTCCCTACGCTCCCGCCGGCGCCGACTGGGACAGGGCCCTCGCCTTCTGGCGCTCGATAGCGAGCGCCGAGGACGCGTCCTTCGACGACGAGGCGGAAATCGACGCCTCGTCGATAGAGCCCATGGTCACCTGGGGCACCAATCCGGGACAGGGCGTCGGCGTATCCGCGAAGACGCCGCGGCTGGCCGACTTGCCGGCCGAGCGCCGCGAGGGAGCCCGAGCCGCCTACGCCCACATGGGCTTCTCCGAAGGCCAGAGAATAGCCGGGAAGAAGATCGACGTCGCCTTCATCGGCAGCTGCACGAACGGCAGGATCAGCGACCTGCGCGAGGCGGCCGCCGTCGCCAAGGGACGCAAGGTGGCTCCCGGGGTCCGGGCCCTCGTGGTGCCCGGCTCGATGCAGGTGGCCGCCCAGGCCCGCAAGGAGGGCCTCGACAAGGTCTTCTCCGAGGCGGGCTTCGAATGGAGGTTCGCCGGGTGCTCGATGTGCCTCGCGATGAACCCCGACAAGCTCGAGGGGGACCAGCTCTGCGCCTCGAGCTCCAACCGCAATTTCATAGGGAGGCAGGGCTCGGCGCGCGGCCGTACCCTCCTCATGAGTCCGGCCATGGTCGCGGCCGCCGCGGTGTCGGGCGAGGTCGTCGACCTGAGGAGCATCTGATGTCGAAGGAAGCCTATCTCCGCGGCCTCGTATCCGGCAGGGCCATGCCCCTGCGCGGGGACGATGTGGACACGGACAGGATCATCCCCGCCCGCTACATGAAGGGCGTGAGCTTCGAGGGCCTGGGCGAGTTCGTTTTCCGCGACGCCCGCTTCGACGAGGCGGGGGCGCCCAAGGCCCATCCTTTCAACGACCCGCGCTTCGCCGGGGCCGCGATCCTCCTCGTCAACCGCAACTTCGGCTGCGGCTCCTCGCGGGAGCACGCTCCCCAGGCCCTCGCGCGCGCCGGCATAGCCGCCCTGGTGGGCGAGTCCTTCGCCGAGATCTTCGCGGGCAATTGCGTCACCCTCGGCATGCCCGCGGCGAGCGTCCGGCCCGAGGACGCTCGCGAGCTCCAGGACCTGGCCGAGGCCGACCCGTCGATCAGGATCGAGATCGATCTCGAGGCCAAGGAAGTGAGGGCCGGAGGGCGGCGCTTCGGGCTCTCCATGCCCGAGAGCAATCGCAAGGCCCTCGTCACCGGGCTCTGGGATTCGACGGCCGAGCTCCTTCCCGGGCTCGAGGCCGCCAGGAGCCTCGCCGCCGGGCTGCCCTACCTCTCCTGGGCGAGGTCGGCATCGTGAAGGCGGCCTCCGCCCGGCCGTCGAGCGAGATGACTTCGGGCGCGGAGCGTTCGCCCAATCGGGCCATGCTCCGGGCCATAGGCTTCGGCGACGGCGACTTCGACCTTCCCATAGTCGGCGTGGCCAGCGCGGGCGCCGAGGTGTCGCCCTGCAACATCCATCACGACGAGCTCGCCGCCCTCGCCAAGGCCGAGCTCGCCGCGGCCGGCGCCAAGCCGATGAAGTTCAACAGCTTCATCGTGACCGACGGCGAGGCCATGGGTACCGAGGGAATGAAGGCCTCCCTCCCCAGCAGGGACGCGATAGCCGACGCCATCGAGCTCGTCGTCCGCGGCCACAGCATGGACGCCCTCCTCGCGATAGGCGGCTGCGACAAGACGGTCCCGGGCTCCATCATGCCCATGGCCCGCCTCGAACATCCCCTCGATCTTCTGCTACGGCGGCACGATCCGCGCGGGCTCCTACGAGAACCGGAAGCTCGACATCGTCAGCGTCTTCGAGGCCGTCGGGGCCCACGCCGCGGGGAGCATGGGCGACGAGGAGCTCCACTGCATCGAGCGCCATGCCTGTCCCGGACCCGGCGCCTGCGGCGGCATGTACACCGCGAACACGATGGCGGCGGCGGCCGAGGCCCTCGGCATGAGCCTGCCCGGCTCGGCGACCATACCCGCCGTCGACGAGGCCAAGGCCAGGCACATGCGCGCCTCCTCCCGCGCCCTCCTCGGCCTGCTCGAGCGCGGCATAAAGCCCCGCGACATCATGACCCGAGAGGCTTTCGAGAACGCGATCCGCACGGTGATGGCCCTCGGCGGCTCGACCAACGCCGTCCTTCACCTCATCGCCCTCGCCCACGAGGCCGAAGTGAAGCTCGAGGCGGCCGAGTTCAACTATTTCCACGACACGACCCCGACCCTCACGGACATGAAGCCGGCGGGCCGCTACGTGATGGAGGACCTCGACCGCGTCGGGGGCGTGCCGCTCGTCATGCGCATGCTCCTCGACCACGGCCTGCATCCACGGCGACTGCCTCACCTGCACCGGCAGGACCGTCGCCGAGAACCTCGCCGCGGTAAAGGTCGATCTCGATGGACAGGACGTGGTCCTTCCCTTCGACTCGCCGCAAAAGGCGACCGGCCCCTTCTGCGTCCTCCACGGCAATCTCTCCCCGCGCGGCGCCGTGCTCAAGACCTGCGGCCTCGACCTCGTCGAGCATTCGGGTCCCGCCCGCGTCTTCGAGAGCGAGACCTCGGCCCTCGACGCGATCCTGGCGGGAGGCATCGCGGAGGGCGACGTCGTGGTCATCCGCTACGAGGGACCCAAGGGCGGCCCCGGCATGCGCGAGATGCTCGCCCCCACGGCCGCCATCGCCGGCGCGGGCCTCGCGAGCAAGGTGGCCCTGATTACGGACGGCCGCTTCTCGGGCGGCAGCCACGGCATGATCGTCGGCCACGTCTGCCCCGAGGCCCAGGAGGGCGGCCCCATCGCCGCCCTTCGCGACGGCGACCTCGTGTCGATCTCTCTCTCGCGCAAGGAGCTCACCGTGGCCTTGAGCGACTGCCGAGACTCGAGGCCAGGCTCAAGGATTGGAAGCCGAGGGACACGGGCTACAGGCGCGGCGCCCTCGCCAAGTTCGCGCGGCTCTGCTCGGACGCGTCGGAGGGCGCGGTCACGAGCTAGGAAGAGAGGGAGATAGTTCCCGATCGCGGCACTGGTGGCGTTTAAGGGGAGATCGTGCAGTCGATCCCGAGCCCGGAAGACGAGCCGTCATTCGCTTTGCAGTATAGGTCTCCCCGGCTTGAGGAGCCAGAAGCTGATAGTCCCGTCCGAGCCCGTGTAGCCGTCTTCGATATAGGCACCGCTCGAATCGTAGAGATATACCGCGATATTCGGCTTGGCTGCCGCCGAAGTCCGGTGCCGACGGTTAGCGTAACGGTAATGGGCTGGCTGCTGTAGACGGAACCGGAGGCGGGCAGGGAGGATACCGCCTTGGATACTGTCTTCGCGACATCGACGCGGCCGGCACCATATGAATTTGGGGAATAGCCGCTCATGGAATTATACGCCGAATTCATTATTGCCGTTTTCAATTGATCCGGCAGCAATATGGGCGCGTAGGCCAAGGTGTAGGCCGAAAGGCCGGTTACGAAGGGCGTGGCCATCGATGTGCCGGAATCGTATTCGTAATCGGTCGACGACCCGTTGTAGGTCGAGATAATATCTAAACCTGGGGCCGAGACTGCGATCCAGCTTCCGCTCGTCGAGAAGGGCGTGATCTGGTCCGTTCCGTCGGTGGCGCCGACGGCTATGACTCCAGTATAAGCAGCCGGGTATTCGGCTGTCGTCCTGCCGTCGTTGCCCATGGCCGCGATGACCGCGACGTTATGTTGCAGGGCGTAGCTGATCATTTCCATTTCGAATTCGCTGGCGTAATAGCCTCCGAGCGACATGTTCACGGGAAGAGTGACTTGTGTCGAACTTGAATGGTTAGTGGAGACAGCCCACCAATTCGTCACGTCTGCCAGGGCCCCGTAGATCGCCCAGTCACTGCCCGAGCCATTGAGACTGTCGGATTCATTATTCGTGAACACTTTATAGGAGATGAGCTTAAGGCCCGACCACATGACCCCGGCTATGCCGACCCCGTTGTTTCCGACTGCGCCGAGAATGCCGGCCACATGGGTTCCGTGTCCGACGTCGTCCCAGTTGGAGCCAAGAGGGACAGATACAAAGTTCGTTGGATTGCCGGCAGCGTAATTTGATTCGTCGCCGACGTATTTATACGTTCCGTTCCCGTTATTCGTGAAGGCGCTCTTGGAGTAAGCCACGATCAAATTGCCGTTGGTATCGTAAAAGTCCTTGTGTGTCATATTTTGCCCCGTATCGATGACTACCGCGTATACAGGCACGCTGCCGCTTCCTCCCGGTAGATACGTACCGTACGAAGTAATGGCGTTCGTGATGGTCAGGCTGTATTCAGCCGAGGCCACGTAGGGGTCGTCGAGTACCGTCGAGCTGGTGATCCCTTTGGAGGCGGATTTGGTCCTCGCTGACGTCGCCAGGACCGAGGAGGGGAGCCCGGGAGTCTTGACCTTGGTTTCGTTCGAGGGCAGATGCAGCCTCATCTCGGGTTCGGCGACCTGCACGCCTTGGGTATTGCGCAGCGCCAGAATGGTACTCGCCTCTGTCCCCGCGGCGACGCTGAGATGCCTCCAGGTTCCTCCCAGGCCGGCTATCGTGCCCGTTTGAGTGGCCCCCAGGAGCGCTAACGCAGCGGTGGAAAAGGTCGATCCCGTCTTTACCAGGATCGTGCCCTGACGAACGTCGCCTGCCGATACCGCTGCGACCCAGGCCGAAGAGTGGGTCGCATTGAGTTTCGCATAGGCGGCTTGGACGGAGGAACCTGTAGCGGCAGCGAGGGATTTCGAAGCGGAAGGCGCGACGGGATTGGAGCAGGCCAGGATGGAGAGGAGGCTCGCCGCTACGATGATGAATCTCAAGGCTTTCATATTCGGCTCCCCCCGCTAATAGCTGAAAGAGTAGGATCCATTGAGGCTACCCTCTCCGTTGATGTAGTTATTCGCGTTGCTGACGCCATAACCTGTCCCAGACGACGAGGTCGTCGTCTTGATAAAATAAGCAGAGTCCATGGCATCGGAGGCTCCCACGTCGTCGTAACTCGTCCCCCACCAGTCCCCGAAGACGTCCCATTCGTAAGTATGGCCCGACAAAAGCTCGAAGGCGCCATAGGCGGTGCTTACATAGGAATCATCGTTCCCGTTGACGGTGGAATTCGTAAGATCGACGGATATTGTCGCGGAAGAAAGAGAGATTCCCGTGACTTGATTCGGAGCACGGCCCGTCCAATTCGCGGTACCGTCGCGATTATAGCCTCCCGGGGCCTGCCATTGACTCGCCGAAAAGCTGTAGCGGAATTCGCCGTAATACACTGGGTTCCCGATCTTATCCTTGATGAAAAGCGAAAAATAGAAATAGTCGGAATAACTGGAAGACCAGAGGGTCGTATTCGATAGCGTGAAACCGAAAGTCCTCGATGAACCCGTCACGGCCGTCGTGGTGCCATTGGAGGGCGATGCGAGAGAGAGCGTGAAGGGCTTCATGAAAAGGGCGCTGGCCACCGGCGACATCGAAGAAAGGTTGCCCGAGGCGTCGAAGGCCTGAGCCTTGTAGTAATACGTCGTCCCCAAGACGAGAGTAGCGTCGTAATCGTAATACTCGAAGGGAGTACCGAGACTGTTGGTGGAAATCAGGCTTCCGTAGTTTTCGGTGCCTATTTGCGTGTAGGTGCTTCCATCGGATTTATTAAAATATACTAAAGCTAATATGTTTTTGATTATTATATAGTTCCACATAAATTCGTCATTACCAAATAATGTTCTTCTTGTTTATAATATAGTATAGTTTCACATAAATTCATCGTTATCAAACAAAGCGTAGCGGATTATTGTTCTTCTTGTTTATGATATAGTTTTTTACGAGATATCTCAATAAATTACTAGAATTTTTTGTTATTATAATGAATAGAGAGAATGCCATATCCCTTTCTTCATTAAAATGTAAAAATAAATAATACATGTCCGAATCACATAGAAATAATTTAATCAATCACTTGAAAATTTGATACTCAAAGAATTCTAAATATATACTGTATATGTAAATATTCTATATCATTAAAATTATTTAGAGTTGGACAAATACTCATTCCAGGATATATATTATAAATCGGGGGTTTCCTATATTTCTCAATGAAGTTGAGCGGATAAATTAAATTAACTCAGCGTTTAAACTATATTAAGCCCCAAATAAATATTTCTCGCTGTATCGTCTTTGGATATATTATTATTTCGCCATTGATTACATTTAACCATATATTAGGCAAAGCTATGATATGAACAAAGTTCCTACAATACAATATCAGTATACAATCGATCGATCAATATAAGTATACAATATATGATTGATTGATATAAGTATATCAATCGTATTATATTAATATAAGTATACAATTAATTAAGATAAATATACAATCGATCAATCAATATAAGTATACAATTGATTGAGATAAATATACAATAGATCATTAATATAAGTATACATCGAGGAGCAGATACATTACAATGAATTATTGAGTATACAATCGATCGAAATAAGTATACAATATATATCGATTGATTAATATAAGTATACAATCGATCG
>CAVZVX010000045.1:0-10481 GCA_963778775.1 uncultured Spirochaetota bacterium
TTTAATATTCGTTGCGCCCTTATCGCGAATTGACTATATTTACAGGCGTCCGCTTCAACACTTCGAAGGTCGAGATTCGAAGCTTGGCGAGCAGAATCCATAGCAAAGGAGAGGGGAATGAAAAGCCTAAAGGGCGCAAGGACGGAGAAGAACCTTATGGCGGCGTTCGCCGGGGAGTCGCAGGCGAGGAATAGGTATAGTTACTTCGCTTCGAAAGCCAAGGAAGAAGGCTTCATCCAGATCTCCCTGATCTTCGAAGAGACGGCCAATCAGGAAAAGGAGCATGCCAAGCGCATGTTCAAGTTCATGGACGGCGGCGAGGTAGCCATGAGCGCGGGCTTCCCCTTCGGGGTCATCGGCGCAACGAAGGACAACCTTCTCGCGGCGGCAGCTGGCGAAAATTACGAATGGAAGGAGATGTATCCTTCCTTCGCGAAGATTGCCCGCGAGGAAGGCTTCGACGCCATAGCCACCGCATTCGAATCGATCACGGTGGCGGAGAAGCAGCATGCGAAGCGTTACGAGAAACTCGCGGCCAACATCGACGCCGGCTCCGTATTCAAGGCTGACAAGCCAATAGTCTGGCGTTGTCTGAACTGCGGCTACCTGTTCGAAGGGGCGGAGCCTCCCAAGGCATGCCCTGCATGCGCGCATCCTCAGGCGTATTTCGAGCGTCTTGGCGAAAACTGGTAGGAGGAGAGCAATGACCCAACGACTGCAAGTCTTCAAGTGCGATTCCTGCGGTAGTGTCGTCGAAGCCCTTCGCGTTTCAAACTGCGAGCCTTCCTGCTGCGGAAAGACCATGCACGCCCTGGCCGAGAATTCCACCGACGCCGCCAAGGAGAAGCATGTTCCGGTGATAGAACCCATGCCGGACGGCGTCCTCGTTCGCGTCGGCTCCCTTCCCCATCCAATGGAGGCGGATCACTACATTGAGTGGATCGAGCTTCTCCTCCATGCTCAGGACGGAAGCGTTTCCGCCTCGTATAGGACCTTTCTCAATCCCGGCGACAAACCCGAAGCCTTTTTCCCGGTCAAGGCCGCGCAGGTATCGGCGCGCGAGCACTGCAACAAGCATGGCCTCTGGAAGGCCTGACAAGGAGTCTGTCATGAAGAAATACGTATGCGACGTATGCGGCTATATCTATGACCCCGCGATCGGCGATCCGGACGGCAAGATCCCTGCCGGAACGGCTTTCGAGAGTCTTCCCGATGACTGGGTTTGCCCTCTCTGCGGCGCCTCCAAGGAAAGCTTCTCGCCGGCGTAAAGCTTACTAGCGTGAATGAAACGATTGCGCGATTCGCCGAAGGCGAATCGCGCACGATGAGAATCGGCGGCGCCGACCCAAATCGAGCGATCGGAGACATAAATGCTATCCCGCGAGGATTTCGTGTTCACTATCGGCTACGACGGGGCGTCCGCCATCGTCGATGGTCGGGCCAAGAGACAATACGGCAAGCTCTCGACGATGGAACTCGCCGAGGAGGGGCTGTACAGGGCCGCCTTCGCCTCTGCCTTCTATGAGATGAAGAAGGACGATGGACCGATGCTGGAGTTCATCCGATTCTTCAATTCGAAGGCGGGAACATCCTATGCCAGGGCCGAGGAGCTCCAGAGGCTCTTCGGCGTCAATGTGGAGGAGGCGTCGAGGTCGATCGTGCTCTGAGTCATAGCGCCTCGACTATCGTGCATTTGAGGTATCTCGACTCCCCATAGCCCGAGATTATGGGGTGATCGAGATCCTGAGTTCTCTCTTCGATGATCCTCATCCTTCGGCCCGAGTCCTCCGCCGCTTCCTCGAGCATCCGAGCGAAGAGCTCGGGCGCGAACCAGTGGGAACAGGAGCAGGTAACGAGAACCCCGCCTTCTTCGAGCAACTTCAGCGCGCGTAGGTTGAGTTCCTTGTAGCCGCGCCTCGCGCCCTCGACCGAGGCGCGGTTCTTGGCGAAGGCGGGGGGATCCAGCACCACGAGGCCGAATTTCTCGCGGCTCCGCTCGAGGGCATGCAAGAGGTCGAAGGCATTGGCTTCCCGGACTTCGACGAGACGTTCGAGACCGTTGCGCTTCGCGTTGGCCGAGACCGATAGGACCGCCTCGGCGGACGAGTCGACGGCCAGTACACGAGAGGCCCCTGCGGCGGCGCAAGCGAGGCCGAAGCCTCCGGCGTTGCAGAATGCGTCCAGTACTCTTCGGCCTCTCGCGTAGCGCGCGGCAGCGGCTCGATTGGAACGCTGATCGAGGTACCACCCGGTTTTCTGGCCTCCAAGCATATCCACTTCGAAGCGCAAGCCGTTCTCCTCGATGATGACCCTAGAAGGAATTTCACCCGCGAGCGTGCCTACAGCGGGAGATAAGCCTTCGAGGGACCGAACAGGAGCGTCGCTTCGCTCGACGATCCCTTCCGAGGGGAATGCTTTCGCTAAAGCCTTGAGTATCTCGGCTTTGCGCGCATCGACGCCGAGGCTGAGGAATTGCGCAGAGAGCCATCTGCCTCGATTTTTCCTCGAGCCTCCGAATTGTCCTCGACCTCGCCGGCGAAAGAATCCACGATCAGTCCAGGCAGGCCGTCGGCTTCGCCGAAGGCGAGCCTGATGCTCTGTCTTTCAAGATCGAAAAACCTGCGTCTCCAGGCAATCGCGCGCTCTAGAGCCTCGACGAAAAAGTCTTCGTCGGCTATGCGAGGAATCCTAGAGTAGATGCGTGCTCGGATCTTGGACTTTGGGTTAAAGAAGGCGGATCCGAGGCTGTGTCGGCGCGCATCGAGGATCTCGACTTCCGCTCCAGATTCGGGATGGCCTTCGACGGTTGCGATCTCGTTATCATAGACCCATGGGTGACCTGCGCGAATGCGCGCTTCTTCCCTCGGTTTAAGCACTAAACGGGCTCGTTCCATAAACCGAGACTACACGCGATTCCGAATAGGAGCAAGCGGCGGCCGTGCTACTATTAAGGACCAATTCCGGTTTATGACCGGCGAGAAGTCCTCTCTTGGGTTTGGGCCCCGTCGAATTTGTAATAACTCGACGAACATTCCCATCGAAACCCGCCGTCATCCGACATGATGCGTACGAAGCCGGGGAGGATGACGCGGTTCGGATGGACGAGGGCCTCTTCGCGCGCCCATTATTCGGCAAATCGTCGCCAGCTTTCCCGCAGCCCGGACCGTGGATCGAATGCGGCCATCGTCGTCGAGGAAGAAGTCGCAAAGCGCTCTTCGTTCCATGTCTCGGCCTAATCGAGACAGATTCGAAGCAGAAAATCCGAAGTCTCTAGTCGCATTATCCTTCCCTGGGCTAACCTTGTCCCCATGAACGTCGATCTGATAGCCCTCGATCTCGATGATACTCTTCTTCGCGCCGACCTCACGATATCGGATGTAAATATACGCGCCCTTGCGAAGGCCCAGGCCGCGGGGCTCCGCATCGTCCTCGCTTCAGGACGTAATGTCCATTCGATGCTGGCTTACGCCGAGGAACTCGGCTTGACCGGTCCCGGCGACTATATGATCTGCTCCAACGGGGCCGAGATCATCCATTCCGCCTCGGGTCGCGTTCTCGAGGAGCGACGCCTTGACGCGACTCTCTGCCGAGAGATCGTGGCCGCGATCGAAGCGCGCGGATTTCCCTGGCAGATCTATGAGGAGGGGATAATCCATGTCAACGCGCCGAACGCGTGGGCCTTAGAGGATTCGAAACTCACCGGGCAGCCCAGTATCCTGATCGAGAATCAGGAGGATTTTTTCGTCCGTGGAATCACTAAATTCGTCGTCCCGGGAGTTCCCGAACGCATCTCCATGATGGGTGACGAGCTGTCGGCATTGCTCGGGAAGAGGGCGATCGTCTTGACGTCCAAACCGTATTTCCTGGAAGTGCTGCCTCCCGGCGCGGATAAAGGCTCTGCCCTGGAACGCTTGACGTCGATGCTCGGGCTATCCCTGGCCCGTGCGATGGCCATCGGCGACGCGATGAACGACCTCGGAATGGTGCGCGCCGCGGGTTTCGGTTGCGCGCCGGCGAACGCCGTCCCAGAAGTAAAGTCGGCGGCGCGCTACATTTCGCTCCGAACCAATGAAGAGGACGCGGTAGCCGATCTCGTCGAGCGAGTGGCCCTTTCTTTTTGATGTTTATCAGCTTTCCCCTGGGCTTCTAGCATGGCTTTCCGATAGAATATATGGGGCGGTTATGACCAATGAGAGATCTTTTTTCGAGGAATCTCCGTCAAGGCCGCAAGGAGCATCGAGTCGACATAGGCTTTGGATACCGCCGCTTGGCCTGGCGTACGAGCATCGAAGGCGATCATTCTCGCGCAACGCCCACGCACGGGTGATCGCGGACAGCCGGTGCGTCTCAACGTCGCAAAGCCCCACGTTTACATCCGAGCCGGGATGGCCGACAATATATGGGGACGGTGACGAATGAAACGTGGCATCGCGATTCTCGCCTTAAGCGTAATGATCGGCGCCGCATGGGCCGAGCTCGAGTACAAGAGCCTGGACCTCGGTAGGGACGATAGCCTCCTCTTTTCGACCCAGACGGAGCTTCCCGGCGATGGGCCCTACGATTCCCTCTTCGCCTCCGATCTAAACGGGGGCGGGACGGCTCAGTTAACCGTTTTCCCTGAGCGCATTACCCTCGTAGAGGGGGGCGCGCGACTTCAGGTACAGAACCGTTTCGGCTTGTTTCGAAGCGATCGTTCCCTCTCCGGCTTGTCGCCCGTCGTGGGCTATCCCGCCTTCGCCAGAGGATCCGCAGTCCGCCTGGGGAGGCTTCTTCCCTGCGCCACCAGCCCTGACGGGGCCTACGTCCTTTCCGTCCTGCCGACTTCCCCGGCCTATGCGAGACTCGTTCTCTTCGACGTCGCTAAGGGCAAGGAGACCTTGGTGGCCTCCGATGTGGGCTATTCGATCGAATACCTTCCCGTCCGATGGTCCCCGGATTCCCGCAATTTCGTATATTCGAAGGAGGGCTCGATCTACTACTATAGCGTCGATCAGCTTTCCGGCTCGCGCGTCCTCGACGAGGAATATAGGCGCATCGGCGACGGCCGGATCCAGTGCGCGCGCTGGGCATCCGACGGATCGCTTTTCTATCTCAAGGATGACGCCCTCTTCAGGATACTCCCGGCGGAGTTTTATACTCAGGCCTTATACCAAGGCATAGCGGGCATGGGTGTGCTCGCGGGCAAGACTCCTTTTCCCTTCGATCCTAATTTCGACGATTTCTGGGTCTCGCACGACGCGACACGGATCGTGCTTTCCAAGGGCGGCCGTAACCTCTTCCTCATCTACCTCGATCCGGACGATTTCGGTTCAGTCGCCAGGGTCTCTGCGCTACCCTATCTCTTTCTCCAGGGCGACACGATGGTTCGCGACGTACTCTGGCCCGCGAGCGGACTCGTTACCGTATTCACCGGCTCCCTCCGTAATGGCGCGCGTACGTCCGGCGCCTATCGCCTTTCCGCACCGGCGGATCCGTCGGGACTCGGGTTGGCGCCCGCGGTACAATCGCTCGACGTCGCGGGGGCTCTCGAGCTCGTCCTCTCTCCCGACGAGTCCAAGGTCGCGGTGGTCACGAGCGAGGGAGTGACGGTCCGTGCCTATGACGATTGGTCGGTCCAGGCAAAGGTCAAGGCGCCTAACGCCCTTCATGCGCTTTGGCTTTCCGAGGACAGGATCGTGATAGCGGGGTCCTCGTTGATCGAGACGGTGGTCATTTCGACGGGACAGCGGAACCTGGTGGCGCTCTCTCAGGCCGAAAAGTATGGCCGTTCCGACGACGGCTCATTTTATGCCGTAGCGGGAGGGAAGCCCTATATGCATCCGGCTATGGCAGGCGACGAAATCGCCAAGGCGGCCGCGACGGGAGCCGCGACAGGGGGATGGATACCGACGCCTTCATTCGCGGTGCTTGCCGCCGCGTCGAGCTCGCCCGACTATCGCGTATACCTTGACGCCCTCGCCGCCGGGTCGTATAGGAACATCCTCATGGTACGCTCCGTCAAGGCCTTGGGCACGAAGCCCCTCTTCCCCCCGCCCGCCGCAAGCTACGCGCCTTTCCCCGATAGGGACGAGCCGCGAAACGGGACTTCCTTCGACCACGGATCGCGTATAAGGCGGCGAGAGCTGTCGATCGTCTTCGATGCCATCGGTTCTGCGGACGGCCTCGTCGGCGTCCTCGACGCACTCAAGGACTACGGCATTACAGCCACCTTTTTCGTGAACGGCGAGTTCGTTCGCGACAACCCCGGAGCCTCGCGGCTCCTCGCCGGTTCTGGCAACGAGATAGGTTCCATGTTCTTCACGGCCGTCGACCCTACCGACGCGCGCTTCAAGATCGATACCGAGTATGTCCGCCGCGGTCTGGCGCGCGCGGAGGACGAATGGTTCGCCGCGACCGGAAAGGAACTGTCCCTTCTTTGGCATACGCCCTATTACACCGTCAATACCGACATCCTCGCGGCCGGAGCCTCGATGAATTACACCTTCGTCGGGCGCGACATCGATCCCTTGGATTGGGTTGCGCGCGCCGACATGACCAAGATCCCGGGATCCTATCTCAGCGCCCATCGTATCGTGGAGAACGTCGTCGCCGCGGCAAAGCCCGGCTCGATCATACCGATTCGATTGGGAATCTCCGACGGGGGCCGAGACGACTATCTTTACAGGGAATTGGCCCTCCTCATAGACGATCTTATAGGGGCGGGCTATAGGATCGTGCCGGTCTCGACCCTCATGGAGCACGCCAACTGATGGGCTCCATATCCTGCGGCCCCAAAGGGGGAAATGCGCTCGAGCTTGGGCCTGGGGATGTCGCCTTTTCCATCGAATCAGCGCGAGCGGAAGCGGCGATCCGCTCGGCGTCTCCCGAGTTCGGCGGAGCCGAATGGGGTAAGACGGTCATAGGCCAGCCTAGGGCCGTCGAGGCGCTAAGAATGGGCGTGCGCGTCAAGGGGAAGGGGTACAATGTCTACGTTTCGGGAGCGCCCGGTACGGGACGGCGCACGGCAGTCATTCGAGTCCTCGAAGAGACGCCCTCCTCCGTCGATGCCCTGCGCGACATAGTTTACGTATATAATTTTGCATCTCCGCTCGAGCCGACCGCTCTCGTTTTGCCCGCGGGGGGAGGCCGGATCTTCAAGCGGGACCTACATCGCATGGTGGAAGCCCTGAAAAATATCGTCAGGCTTCAGACCGAGAGCGCCACGTCGAAGCGCGAGATAACGGAACTCTCACGGAAGTTCGAGGAAAAGGAGAACGCTCTCCTTTCCTCGCTCGAAACCGAGCTTTTGGCCGACGGCTTCAAACTGGTCCAAGTGAGCGCGGGCAACGGTATCGTAATGGATATCGTTCCCTTCTTCGGCCCAGACGGGACTCGCGATGGGGACGCCGATAAGTACGCGAGCTCGAGCGATGGTTTCGAGGATCTCCAAGCGAAGGTGGCTTCCGGAGAAATGACGCAAGAGGCCTTCGACGATCTCAGGCGGCGTTGGTATAGCCACATGGACAGGATGAAGCAGCTCTTCGCGGAGCTCCGAAAGGGTCGAATAGAGTTGGAAGAGGGGGAAGAGGAACTTCGGATCAGGATGCTTTCTCCCCAAATCGCGGCCGAAGCCTCGCTGATCGTCGAAAAGTGGCCCGATCCCAAGGTCCGATCCTGGATCGCGACCCTCGAGAAGGACATACTGAGCCATTTATTCCTCTTCGGTCCCGAAGAAGAGAACCCCGCCGCCGGCAGGCGTCGGCGAAGCCCGGCCTTGGCCCGTTACGGCGCGAACCTTCTGGTGGATCGCGAAGGACAGACGCAGGCGCCCGTAGTGTTGGAGAGCCATCCGAGCGCCGCGAGCCTCTTCGGGACCGTCGAACCGAGACCGGACGATGAAGGCGATACTCGCAGCGGTTTTCTTCGGATCAGGGCTGGCTCCTTCCTGCGGGCCTCCGGCGGCTTCCTGGTTCTCAGGGCCGAGGACGTGCTCGCCGACGAAGATGCATGGCTCAGGCTGAAGCGGGCTTTACAGGACGGACGCGCCGATATACAGAATCGGGAGAGTCCCCTCGGACCCGGCGGATGGCTGAAGCCCGAGGCGCCCATAGCAAACGTCAAGGTGATTATGATAGGCGGCGAATCGAGCTACGACATCCTTTATCAGGCCGATCCGGATTTTCAAAAACTCTTCAAAGTTCACGCCGAATTCGATTCGTCGATGCCCTTGGACGATTCGGCGCTTCTCGACTATGCGGCCTTCGCGAGACGCATCTCCCTCGACGAGGGTCTCCTCCCGCTCGACACGGACGGTCTATCCGCCGTTATAGAGCAGGGGGCGCGCCTCGCGGAATATCGGGAGCGATTGTCGACCAGATTCGGGATGATCGCCGACTTGCTTCGGGAATCGGATTACCGCTCCCGCCTTGCCGGGTCCGCCTCTATCGCCGCCGCCGACATAAGAGGCGCCGTGGAGGCGCGGGCAAGGTTGGCCAACCTTCCCGAAGAGAAGATCGAAGACATGATCGCTTCGGGGGAGATAATTCTCCAAGCTTCTGGCAGCGCGGTCGGAAGGGTGAACGGTCTCGCCGTACACGATAGAGGTTATTATGCCTTCGGGATACCGGCGGTCATTTCCGCTCAGGTGAGCCCCGGCGAGGGAGGGGTTATAAACATCGAGGGTGAGTCCGGGCTCTCCGGGGAAATATACGACAAGGCCGTCCTCATCGTGGAAGGCTTCCTGCGAAGTCGATATGCGAGGGATTTTCCTTTGGCGGTTACCGCGAGCATCTGCTTCGAACAGTCCTATACGGCCGTAGAAGGCGATTCCGCCTCGTCCACCGCCGTGTACGCCCTCCTTTCGGCTATAGCGGACGTACCTCTTCGCCAGGACATCGCCGTAACCGGTTCCCTAAATCAGATCGGTCAGGTTCAGCCTGTCGGGGGAGTGAACGAGAAGATAGAAGGCTTTTTCCGCGTATGTCGGCATGCCGGGTTGACGGGGACGCAGGGGGTCATGATCCCGCGGAGGAATGTCGTCAATTTGACCTTGGCCAGGGAGGTACAGGATGCCGTCGCCTCCGGGGCCTTCCATATCTGGGCCGTTTCCATGATCGACGAGGGCTTGACGGTTCTTACGGGCATGCCTGCCGGCGTGGCCGATTCCCGTGGCGACTTTCCCCCCGATTCCTTCAACGGGCGGGTACGACGAGAGCTTCTGCGCATGGCGCGCACGGTCAAGAGTTATTTAGGCTGAGGCCGACTGCAGGTTGAAAATCGCGCGAAACGGCATTATTATGACCTCATGTCATTCGTAATAAATAAAGTGGAAAGGTGGGGCGCATGGGCGCAAGCGAACTCGTAGTCGATGTCGCCAAGATCAAAAGGGCGGCGCACAACGCCATAGCGTTGAATATCCTGACGTATACTCTTCCGCACGACATCGAAGTCTATATGGAAGAAGTCCTCGACGTATTCTTAGGCGAGCTCGGGCAACGGCATCTGAAGGACTATATCGTCTATTGTCTCAGGGAATTGGCGGTCAACGCGAAGAAGGCCAATACCAAGCGCGTGTACTTCGATTCCCGAGGCCTGGACATCGACGATCCGGACCAATACGAAGAGGGCATGGCGAGCTTCAAGCAGGATACGATGGACAACATCGCCTGGTAGACCGGACACGGTGTCGACATTTCCCCTGATTTTGGCGATGATTTGAGCGTATGCCAGAAAAAGGCGACATTGGTATGCTGTCTTTGCTTGTTGGAATTTTGCTCTCTTGCGGGGTTTTTCACTCTCCTTCCAATGGGAATGATGTTGCAATAAATTGGAATGGTCGGTGTGGCATATACACCATTATCCGAGCTTGTTTGCATGTTTCTTTGCCTCTGTTTTTTTTTTTTTTGTTTCTCTCTCTCTCTCTCTCTCTCTTTCTCTTCCCTCTCTCTCTCCATCATCATTGTTGTTTTTTCTTTTTCTCCCAACTATTTCAACGTCACCAAACAGAGGCCATTCATCGTCAACGGTGGCCATGTGCTGGCGGATAAGGTCGGCCATGCGCCATGCCGTCTTGTAGGTCACTCCAAGTTGGCGTTCCAATTCCTTCGCGGGAACGCCATGACGGGAAGTGGTGAACAGATAAATTGCATAGAACCAGAGTTGCAACGGTGTCCGGCTATCTTCAAACGGGGTGCCGACTGTCGGATGAAAATGATGTCCGCACCATTGGCAGGAATAGGCCCGCTCCGCTTTAATGTGATACCACTTGGCTTTGCGGTTACAGTTCGGGCAAACATGGCCTTGACCAAAGCGGGTATCAAACAGATGTTGCAGGCAGGCTTCGGCAGTCGAGAACTTTGCAAGGAATTCTTGGATGGTTGCGCTGGCTTTTTCTTTCTTCTCTTTCATGCCCCAAATATACGCAAACGCCTACCGTATGTCAAGGGGATAATTCCGATTTAACTTTACCTGTCGTTTCCTTGCGCTTCCCAACGATGAATACG
>CAVZVX010000046.1:0-16372 GCA_963778775.1 uncultured Spirochaetota bacterium
TACGATGGAAACAACATAGACTGATTTTGGCCGTCTTCTCGGCGATCTCTAGTGCGGTATGGCTCGATAGGAAGGCTATAGGGATTTCACGGAATTTAAGGATCGTTTCCGCCGTCGCGATACCGTCCATCCCCGTACCCAAGTCGATATCCATCAGTATCAAGTCGACTGGATGATTTCCTCTCATTATTTCGATCGCGGCTTCTCCTGATTTCGCCGTAAGGACATCGTATCCGTATTCCTCGAGGGCGATTTTCTCGTCCATCGCGATGATGAAATCGTCCTCGACGATAAGGATCGTATTTTTATTCTCGGTACGCATGATTCAAATCTCCTTTATCCGCAAGCACCTCCTGGATCCGCCCCCTGCCGCGTCCAAGGAAAAGGCCGCCCGAAGGCGGCCTTTAGGGTTAGGTCGCTTGCCTTTATTAATTACGGGTAGGTGAAGTCCGCATCGCCGGTGTGGGTCACGGTAATCGCTGCCGCGCCGGTGGCGTTCACCGTGACGAGTCCATTGCCGGTGTTGGTGACGGTCACGACGCCGGTCGCGTCGCTGTTGATCGTTATGACGCCGTTTCCGGTGTTGGTGGCCGTAAGGGTGCCGCCGTTGTTGACGATGGCGATAGTTCCGGTTCCCGTCTCGGTCGCGGCGACGGGGCCTCCGTTATTTTGAACGTTGATGAAGCCGGCGCCGGGAACCGCGACTACCGAGGCCGCGGCGCTTCCGGTCACCGTCACGGGGGGCGTCGTAACGACTATCGGGGGCGCTACCGCGGTACCCGTGGCGTTGATCACGGTGTTTACCATGGTGACCGCCGCGAACAGGCTCAAGGCCCTGCCGCTCAGCGTCGTCACCGCCGAGTTGCCGGCGGTGGAGAAGGTCATGCCGGCGCTCGCGATGATAGTGCCTACCATGTTGCCGCCGCCCGCTCCGTTGATGGTCGCCGCGCTCCCTACCTGCCAGTAGACATTGGAAGCCTGGGCGCCGTTGATGAGGATCACGTTGCGCGGGGCGATCGGAGTGCCCACCGTAAGCGTGCTCGCCATCTGGAAGATCCACACCGCGCCGGCGTTTCCCTGCGCATCAAGGGTCAGGTCCGAGCCGGTGATCAAGAAGGCTCCCGAGGCCGACTTATAGACGCCGGGGGCGAGAGTAAGGCCGCCGAGCTGGCCGGCGCCGGGATCGATGCCGCCTGGGGTCGCGGCGAGGGAGTTGAAGGCGGTCAGCGCATCGTCCGCGGCTGCGGTCGCGTACGCGAAATCGCTCGGGCTGCCCTGGGGAGCGTTGGTATAGACCTTGCCGCCGACGGCGCCGACATTCAGGGGCGTTTCCGCGTAGCTGAATACCGAGCTGTGAAAGCCGGTGATCATAGTCGAAGCCCCGGTAGTGCCCATATCGCCGGTGATGACGGTACCGGTGCCTTGATTGGTGATGCCCGCCCCGCCGCCGAATACGGCGAAGGAAGCGGTCGAGCCGAGAATCGGGGTCGGGGGGCTCAAGTCGCGCGAAGCCGCGGATTTAACCGAGGCCGCGGACTTTATGCTCGAACCCATAGGACTGCTGCAAGCGGCGATCATGGCCGCCATCATCACGACTCCGAATCCGTACAGCGCTTTGCCGGTAATTGTTCTCATCTTGTACCTCTTGATTAGATCATACGTATTTATTGGCTAATATACAACTACTATTTATATAATTTCTAATCTATTTTAAGCCATATATGAATTTATTTCTGTTGATATTATACAGTACAGTGGTATACTTCAGGTGGAGGGAGCATATGGCAGCGAAGAAAACCATGACACTGAACCTCTCGGATGAGGAGATGGATTCCTTGGAGCAATTGGCCCTGAGGAACGATATGACCAAAACCGCCGTCATAAAGAAGGCTATTCGTATCTATCTTATCCTCGAGAAGCGTCTGCAAAAGGGCGAGCATATTTTCGTCGAGGACAAGCTGCACGAGGCGAAGGTCGAGCTATTGCTCGTATGAATCGCCTCGGGCCCGGCGCGCCGCTGTTGTATCCGGTTCCGGTAAAATCGTATCTTCTTTACAAGAATCCCGGACCAAGGAGCCGAAAACGTCATCGAAACAGGCTGTAACGCGATCTCCGGAGTTCTCCGAGAGCATCATCAATACGATTCGGGAGCCATTGATCGCCTTGGATCAAGACTTGCGGGTGGTTTCGGTAAGCCGTTCATTCTACGAAGTCTTCAAAGTCAAGCCCGAAGAGACCGTGGGACAGCTGATCTACGACCTCGGAAACAAGCAGTGGAACATCCCCAAGCTACGAGAGCTCTTGGAAACCATCCTTCCCCAGCAGGCCACCTTCGATAATTACGAGGTCGAGCACGATTTCGCGACCATCGGCAGACGCATCATGCTCCTGAACGCGCGGCAAATACAAAGAGTGCTGGGCAAGGAGAGGATAATTCTGCTCGCCATCGAGGACATCACCGAGCGCAGGGAGATCGAGAACGGGCTGGAAAAGGCCCATGAGGAGCTGAAGGAGCTGGCCGCCGAGCTCGAGCGCAGCGCTCGGGTAAAATCGGAATTCCTCGCGAATATGTCCCATGAGCTCAGGACGCCCCTTAACTCCATCAACGGCTTTTCGGAGGTCCTGTTCGACGAGACCTTCGGGCCGCTCAACGACAAGCAGAAGAAATACGTCGGCAATGTCCTATCGAGCGGTAAGCACCTCTTATTGCTGATAAACCAGATTCTCGACATGGCGAAGGTCGAAGCCGGCAAGATGAAACTCGAGCGCTCCCGCTTGCCGATGAGAACCATTTTGGATGAAATCTCGATGCTCGTGGCAGACATGGCCAGCAAGAAGAAAATCGAGATGGAGGTCGTCATCGCGGAAGACTTGCCGGATATCGAGGCGGACGAGCTGAAAGTCAAGGAGATAATCTATAATCTGCTCTCGAACGCGGTTAAGTTCACTCCCGAGGGCGGCGAGGTCGGGATTCGGGCCGCGAAGGTCGATTCCGGGATCGAAGTGCTCGTCTGGGATACCGGCGTCGGAATAGCGAAAGAAAACATGGAAAGGATTTTCGAGGGTTTCTTCAGGGTCGATACTCCGTATTCTCGATTGACGGAGGGGACCGGGCTAGGCCTCCCATTGGCGAGAAAGATGGTCGAGCTGCACGGCGGGAGACTTTCCGTCGCGTCGGAAGGTCTGGATCGCGGAACCTCGGTTCGCTTTACCCTTCCTATCATTGCCCCAGGGGAGAATTAATATGGGAAAGAGAGCATTGATCGTCGACGACAACGCGAACAACCTGATGCTGGAAAAGGACCTTTTGGAGGTCGCGGGCTTCGAGGTCTTCGTCGCCGAGAACGCTACGAGCGGAATCGCCATCGCCAGGAAGGAGAGGCCGGATATCATCATCATGGATATGAGACTTCCGGATATGCGGGGTTCCGAGGCCGCCAAAATACTGCTTCTGCATGACGAGACGCGCGACATTCCGATCGTGTTCGTCACCGCGTCGGTATTGGCGGAAGGCATCGAAGAGATAAAGGCCATACCCAATGCCGTATTCGTGGGCAAGCCCATCAACACGCGCACATTCGCGAAAGAGATAAGTCAGTTCATCAAATAGCCGGGAGAGTCCGAATCGGCGGAGGAGCATTACATGGAAGGACATGGCAGCAAGATATCTATCATAGGCGCGGGCTCGGTGGGGGCGACGCTGGCATTCAACCTCGCGCTCAAGGGCTCGGTCACCGAGATCGCGCTCATAGATTCGAACCGGGAAAAGGCCGAGGCCGAAGTCCTCGACATCAAGCAGGGCGCTTCAATGGGCCGACCGGTCAATATCGAGGCGACCGAGTACGATGCCTGCGCGCACAGCGACATCGTCATAGTCACGGCGGGAGCGCGGCAGCATCCGGGGGAAACCCGGATGGACCTCCTGAACCGCAACGTCGCCATCATGAAGAGCGTAACCCGTTCCGTCATGGAAACGGGTTTTACGGGAATCTTCCTCGTCATAACCAATCCCGTCGACGTCCTCACCTGGGTCGTTTTCGCCGAAAGCGGCCTGACTGCCTCGCGGGTGATCGGGTCGGGGACGACGCTCGATTCCTCGCGTCTCCGGGAGTACGTCGCTCGGCACTGTCGGGTGAATCCGCAGAATATCCACGGGTACATTCTCGGGGAGCACGGCGACACCTCCTTCCCGGCGTGGTCCATGCTCACGATCGGCGGCATGCGCCTGGAGGAATTCTGTCCTTCGTGCGGCGCCGCCTGCGGGGACCTCGGCGAGTTCAAGCGGAAAGCGGCGGTCGATATCAGGCAGGCGGCCTACAGGATCATAGAGGCCAAGGGATCGACCTATTACGCGATCGCCCAGGCGGCCTCCGCGATCGTCGAATCCATCGTGCGGGACGAGCGGAGGATCCTCCCCGTGTCCACGGCCCGGAAGGAATTCCACGGCCTCGCCCGCACCGCCTTCAGCTTCCCCACGATAATCGGCGTAGAGGGCGCGTCTCCGGTCCTCGATTTTAAATTGAGTCTCGAGGAGGAGAGGCTCCTCCTCGCGTCGGCGAGCTTCGTGGCCGAGAATATCGCCGGCTCGGGCTACTGAGACTCCCCTCTGCGCGGATCGAGGAGGAGGAACATCGCTTCGCCCCTTTTGGGCGAAGGTATGAGGCGCGTCTCGGATAGAAGGAATGACGGCACGTCGATGCGCAGGTCCGGGACAGGCTCAGCTCAGGCCCAGGGACTCCCTGATCCGGAGAAGGGCCTCGAGCTTGTCGCCCGGGATGGGCCGAGGCTCGCCGGCGGCGCGGGCGGCGAGGAGGATTTTGGCGTAGAGCTCGACGGTCTCGAGGCGGCCATAGGCTTCCTGGAGGTCCCTGCCCCACGCGAGGACGCCATGGTTGGCGAGGAGGGCCGCCCCGTGCCCCGCGACGAGGCCCTCGATCGAACGCGGGACCTCTTCCGTCCCGGGGGTCGCGTAGGGAGCGAGAGGGACCGAGCCCAGGTTGACGACGAGCTCGGGCATGTAGGCTCGGTCGAGGGCCTGGCCCGCCACGGCGAAACCCGTGGCGCATACCGGGTGCGCGTGGACCACCGCGCCGATGCTCGGCGCTGCGCGGTAGACGGCGAGGTGCATCCTGAGCTCGGACGAGGGCCTGAGCCTGCCTGAGACGAGGCGGCCCTCCGGATCGACTACGACGAGCATGCGCGGATCCATGAGGCCTTTGCTCACCGCGGTAGGCGTCACGACGATCCGCTTCTCGGAGAGGCGAACCGAGATGTTGCCGTCGTTGGCGGCGACGAAGCCGGCCGCGTGCATCCGCCTGCCGATCTCGCATATCTCCCTTCCGACCGAATGAAGTCTCACGTCGAGCATGGATCCGCGCTCCTTCAATCCTGCGGGGTTTCGCCGCCGAATACGCACCTGACCTGCTTCGCCTCGAGCCCGCGGATCCAGTCCGCGCCGGGAGCTACGTCGGTGACCAGGACATCAATCCTATCGAGGGGGAGAATGAGCGAAAGCGCGAACTTGCCGAACTTCGTCGCGTCGGCGACCAGTATCTTCTCCCTCGCGTTGCTCAGCATGAGCTTTCGGACCTCGGCCTCGAGCTCGTCGGCGTCGGTGGCTCCCTTTTCCAGGTCCAGCCCGACGCAGGAGACGAAGGCCTTGTCCGCGTAATAGCCCTCGAGAGTGCGCGCGGCCGCCGGGCCGACGAAGGAGAGCTGGCTGTGGCGCAGGATGCCGCCGACGCAGACGACTTTGACGCCGCCCGCATCGACGAGATTCCCGGCGATGCGCAGCGAGTTGGTGATGACGACGATGTTCTTCTTCGCCTTGATATGCTCGGCGATGTGGATGGAGGTCGTGCTCGAGTCCAGCATGACCGTGTCGCCCTCGTCGACGAGATCCGCGCAGAGGGCGGCGATGGCCTCCTTGCCGGGCAGGTAGACGTTCTCGCGTATGCCGATGGGAATGTCCGTCCGGACCGCCTTCGCGATGTAGGCCCCGCCGTAGGTGCGCTGGACGCCGTTCGTCTCTTCCATCTTTTGAAAGTCGCGGCGGATCGTCTCCTCGCTCACCGAGAATTCGGCGGCCATCTCGGAGACGGTGACCATGCCTCGCGTACCGAGCGCCTCGAGGATGCGGCTCCTGCGCTCCAAGGCTATCATCGGCGAAAGGCCTCCGCGAGGCTCTTCCGGTAGTCGGGCCCGACGATGCCCTTTTCGGTGATGAATCCGGAAACGAGCTCATGCGGCGTCACGTCGAAGGCGGGATTCCTGACCTTGACGCCCTCGGGCGCGCTGCGCCTCCCGCCGAAGGAAGTCACTTCCTCGGCGCCGCGCTCTTCGATTCCGATGTCCCCGCCCGTCGGAGCGCCGAGGTCGAAGGTGGAGGAGGGGCAGGCGACATAGAAGGGGATCGAGAAGTGCTTCGCGAGAATCGCCACGCCGAGGGTTCCGATCTTGTTCGCGGCGTCTCCGTTGGCGGCGACGCGGTCGCAGCCGACGATGCAGAGGTCGATCAGGCCCTTGGACATGACGTAGGCGGCCATGTCGTCGCAGATGAGGGTCACGTCGAGGCCCGCGTTCTGAAGCTCCCAGGAAGTCAGTCGGGCACCTTGGAGCAGAGGGCGAGTCTCGTCCGCGTACACGCGGAAACGCCTGCCGCGCGAGAAGGCGACGTACATCGGGGCGGTCGCCGTACCGAGCTCCGAAGTGGCCAGGGCGCCGGCGTTGCAATGCGTAAGCAGGCCGCAGCCTTCCTTTATCAGGGCCTCGCCGCTCTCGCCGATGTCCCGGCAAATCGCCCGATCCTCGGCGTGGATGCGCTGGGCCTCCCCCGTCAGGAGAGCGTAGAGTGCCGGCGAGTCGAGGGCTTCGGCCGCGTGGGCCCTCGCGAAGGCGAGCATGCGGCCCAGGGCCCAGCTCAGGTTGACCGCGGTGGGACGCGAGGAGTCGAGGTAGTCTGCTATCGAGTCGGCGCGGGAGAGGAAGGCCGCCGGATCGAGTCCGATCCAGGGCCTGAGCCCGACGAGGAGGCCGTAAGCGCCGGCGATGCCGATGGCGGGCGCGCCTCGCACTTTGAGGAGCCTGATGGATTCCCAGACCTGCTCTGCGCTCTCCTGCCTTTCCTCGACGACCTCGAGAGGAAGTCTCGTCTGATCGAGGAAATAGAGTTCGCCCTTCTCCCAACGGAGGCTCCGGGCGACCGAGTAGCCGCTGATGGAGCTATTTTCGTTCACGATAGGCTCCTGAAGAGCTTTTCATCGAAACAACAAAAAACCACATTCGATTGTTGATTGTGGGAATCAAGTCCTCGATTTGTCAAGTTGCTTCATCTATCCTTTGGTATTTTGCGTGAAAATGTTGTTTCCGAGTTGACGTTTCCCGGATGTTGTACTAGCGTGAACATCATTTTAAGGGAGAACGCATGCCGGTTCTCGAGACCAGAGGAATAACCAAGCGATTCGACCAGGTAGTGGCGAACCGGGACATCTCCATTCACCTCGAGCGGGGAGAGATCATCGCCCTCCTCGGAGAGAACGGGGCGGGGAAGTCCACTCTCATGAATATCCTCTTCGGCCTCTACCGGCCGAGCTCGGGCTCGATCCGCCTCGACGGCCTGCCGGTCTCCTTCGACTCGCCTCGTGACGCCATCGCGAAGGGTATCGGCATGGTTCACCAGCACTTCATGCTCGTGCCGACCCTCAGCGTCACCCAGAATGTCATACTCGGCAACGAACCGCTGCGCTTCGGCCACGTCCTTTATAAAAAGGCCCGCGCCAAGGTCGTCGAGATCTCGGAGCGCTTCGGACTCGCGGTGGATCCCGACGCCAGGGTCGAGGACCTGTCGGTCGGCCTCCAGCAGCGCGTCGAGATACTGAAGACGCTCTACCGGAACGCCCGCGTGCTCATATTGGACGAGCCCACCGCCGTCCTCACGCCGAGGGAGGTAGGAGAGCTCTTCGCCGTCCTCAAGCGGCTCGCCGAGGACGGGACTTCCATCATCATCATCACCCACAAGCTCGAGGAGGTCTTGCGGCTTTCCGAGCGCGTGTACATCCTCAGGAAGGGAGAGCTGACCGGCGAGCGCCGCACGAGGGCCGCGAGCGCCGCCGAGCTCGCCAACCTCATGGTGGGCCGCGACGTACTGTTCCAGATCGATCGCCCCGCCCCGCCTTCGGCGGCGCTTCCGGTCTTCCGCGTCGAAGGGCTCCGGGCCCGTAATTCGCGCGGCCTGCCGGCCCTCAATGGCCTGAGCCTCGCGATAGGAGCCGGTGAGATCCTCGGCATCGCAGGCGTCGAGGGCAATGGGCAGAAGGAGCTCTGCGAGACGATAATCGGTCTCGCAGACCCTGACGCCGGCTCCATCCTCCTTCGCGGCGAAAACGTGGCGTCCCTGAGCCTCAAGGCGCGGATGGAGATGGGCATGGGCTACGTTCCACAGGATCGACGCGGCTCGGCCCTCGTCCTGCCCTTCTCGGTAGAGGAGAACCTCGTCCTCGGGCGCACCGATCGCCCTCCCCTTTCCCGCGCCGGCTTTCTGGACTTCGCGGCCCTGCGCGCCCGATCGGAAGGCCTCATGAAGGACTATGACATCCGGGCCACGGGGCCCGAGGCCCGAATCTCGACGCTCTCCGGCGGCAACCAGCAGAAAACCATCCTGGCGAGGGAGTTCTCGGCCTCGCCCGTCTTCCTTCTGTTGTCGCAGCCGACGCGGGGCCTCGACGTGGGGGCCATAGAATACGTCTACAGGCGCATTCTCCGGCTGAGGGAGATGGGCGCGGCCATCCTCCTCGTCTCCATGGAGCTCGAGGAGATTTTCGCGCTTTCCGACAGGATCGTCGTCATCCACGGCGGCGAAGCGGTCTTCGAGGCGGCCGCCGCGTCCACGACGGAGGCCGAAGTCGGCGAGTACATGATACGCGGCAGGGCGGCGGGGGCGGCTTCATGAAGGCTTCGCCCGATCGCCGTCGGAGCGCCGCGGCCATATTCCTCATCCTGGCGGTCGTCTTGGCCATACCGGGGACGGTGCTCTACCTCGCCTCGTATTTCCGGGGCGCCTGGCTCCTCGTCGGAGCGGCTGCCCTCGCCGCTTGCGGCCGCATCGTCGGCCGGCGGCGGGGCGAGGCGGCCGGAGCCTGGATCGGCGGCCTTCTGTCCCGCGCCCTCGTTCCCGCGGCCGGGATAGCCTGCGCCCTCGCGATAGGCGCCGTCATCATGCTGGCGACGGGCTACGACCCCATCGCCTCCTACGCTGCCCTCTTCTACGGCGGCCTCGCGAGGAACTGGAACGTCGCCGTCCTCAACGCGGTCCCTCTCCTCTTCACCGGCCTCGCGGTCGCCTTCGCGTTCAAGGGCGGCCTCTTCAACATCGGCGCCGAAGGCCAGTACTACGGCGGCGTCATGGCCGCCACCTGGCTCGGCCTCAAGCTCGACCTCCCGCCGGGCCTCGGCATTCCCCTGATATTCCTCGCGGGCATGGCCTTCGGCGCGGCGCTCAACGCCGTCCCGGCCATCCTCAAGGTCAAGACCGGCGCCCACGAGGTCGTCACGACCATGATGTTCGCCTACGCGATGAAGACCCTGGCGCCAATGTTCATCCGCGCGAACGGCGGGGATCCCTCTCGATCCGCCCACCCCCTCACGACGGACCAGATCCCGGACAGGCTCTTCCTCCCCCTTTTCAAATCCTTCCTGCCCGACGCTAACTACCGCCTCCACGTCGGCATCCTCCTCGGTATCGTCGCCGCCTTCGCCGTGAAGCTCATCCTCGAGCGCACGAACCTCGGATACAAGATCAGGGCGGTGGGCTACAATCCCGTGGCCGCGAGGACCCAGGGAATCTCGGTCGCGAAGATCACCGTCGCCTGCCTATTCATCTCGGGGAGCCTCGCGGCGGCGGCCGGCGCGACCCAGGTCCTCGGCCTCGATCACCGCATGTACGGAGACCTCAACGCGGGCTACGGCTGGAACGGAATCTCGATCGCCCTCCTGGCCCGCAACGACCCGGTGGCCGTCGTCTTCACCTCCCTGCTCTGGGGCGCGCTCGACGCGGGCGGTCAATACATGGCCCGCACGGCGCATACGCCGAACTCGATCATCGAGATCATCAAAAGCATCATCCTCTTCCTCATGCTCGCCGAGACGATCTACGAGCGCTTCGGGTCGAAGCTGCTGGCGTCCCTGCGCTCGCGCCCGCGGGGGCGCGCGGGGGCGGAAGGAGGCGGGGCATGAGCGAGCTCCTCGCCTCCCTCGTCACGCCCCAGCTCTTCGAGGCGGCCGTACGCCTCTCGACGCCGGTCACCTTCGCCGCGCTCGCGGCGACGGTGTGCGAGCGCAGCGGCGTAACGAACATCGCGATGGAAGGCGTCATGCTCGTCGGAGCCTTCTTCGCGGCCTGGGTCGGATGGGTGACGGGCAATCCCTGGATCGGCATCCTCGGCGGCATCGGCGCGGGAGCCCTCTTCTCGCTCCTCTTCGCCTGGGCGGCGGTGAGCCTGCACATCAATCACGTCGTCGCCGGGGCCATAATGAACATCCTTTCCTTCGGCCTCACGCGCTACCTCATGATGGTGTTCTACGGCCGCCAGGGCAGCTCCCCGGCGGTCGCCCGCTCGCTTCAGGACTATAAGTTCGCCATCCCCCTCCTCTCTCGCATCCCCTTCGTCGGCCCTGCCTTCTTCGACCAGACGCCGCTGGTCTTCCTTTCAGTCATCGCGGTCTTCGCCCTCGCATGGACGCTCGGGCGCACGAGGCTGGGCCTCTCGATCCTGGCTTCGGGCGAGCATCCCATGGCCCTGGAGACCCTGGGACGCTCGGTCGTCAAGGTCCGCTATGCCGCCATCCTCATTTCGGGGCTCCTCTGCGGCTTGGCGGGGGCCTTCCTGTCGATAGAGAATTCCAACTCCTTCACCGAGGGGATGTCGGGCGGGCGCGGATTCATAGCCCTCGCGGCCAATATCGCCGGGGGATGGACGGCCGGCGGCGCCTTCGCCGCCTCGCTCTTCTTCGGCTTCGTGGACGCCCTGCAGCTCCGCGCCCAGAGCCTCGGCCTCATCGCGCTGCCCTCCGAGGTATTCCTCGTGTTTCCCTACGTGGCTACGATAATCGCCGTGGCCGGGCTCGTGAAGCGATCGAGGCCTCCCTCCGCGGTGGGCAAGGACTTCAAGGTGGAGGGCGACGGCGAATAGGCGACCCGACGACTCTGGCATCCACGCGGCCGCCGGAAGGAGGTCGCGCATTTCCAATAGGAGGTTCCGATATGAAACGAATCATCGTAGCCCTGGCGGCCTTCGCGCTGATCCTCGGGCTCGGCGGCCTCGCGCATGGCGCGGGCGCCCAGGACAGGCCCTATGTGGCCATGACCACCGACACGAACGGCCTCGGCGACGGCTCCTTCAACGACGGCGTCTGGGCTGGCCTCAAGAAGGCCGAGGCGGACGGGCTAGCCCAGGTCAAGGTCCTCGAGGCCCACGCCATGACCGACTATGTCCCCAATCTTTCCGGCCTCGCCGAGGACGGCGCCAAGCTCGTGTTCGGCGTCGGCTTCCTCATGGTCGACCAGATCCAGGAGGCGGCCAAGGCCAATCCCAAGACCTTCTACGCCGGTATCGACCACTTCTACGGCGGCGACATCCCCGCGAACCTCATCGGCGTATCGTACAAGGAGCAGGAGGCGGGCTATCTCGCCGGCATAGTCGCGGGGTACATGACCCAGAAGTACGCGAAGGCCTCTCCCCTCCTCAATGACAAGAACGTGATCGGCGCCGTCCTCGGCATGGCCATCCCGCCCGTCGAGCGCTACCTCGCCGGTTTCATCGCGGGCGCCAGGTCCGTCGACCCGACGGTCGACGTCCGCTATATCGTCACCGGCACCTTCTCCGACAGGGCCAAGGGCAAGGAGGCCGCCCTCGCCCTCGCCGACCAGGGCGCCGACATCGTCCTGCAGATCGCCGGACTCACCGGAATGGGCGTCATCGACGCCGCCCGCGAGCGCAAATTCTTCGCCATAGGCGCCGACGTCGACCAGAACGCCGCGGCCCCCGACTACGTCCTCACCTCGGCGCTCAAGGGCACGACGGCCTCGGCCTACGTCCTCATAAAAGAGCTGGTGTCCGGCAAGCTCAAGGGCGGGATGAACCGCGTCTTCGGCCTCTCCGAGGGCGCCATCGACATCGCTCCCTTCCACCAGCACGACGGGATCGTCCCCCAGGAAGTGAAGAGCGCGGTGGCCAAGGCCAAGGCGGACATCGCCTCGGGTACGATAACGGTCCCGTCGACGGTGGCCGAGCTCGGCCTCAAGCTGTAATTCCCGATCCCGAGGAGGAGCCATGCCCCAGGACGAGATCAAGACGGCGGCCGATTTCATCGCGCAGAGGATCGGCGATGCGCCGCGGGTGGCTCTCGTCCTCGGGTCAGGGCTCGGTGCCCTCGCCGACGAGTTGAAGGAAGCGATCGCCATCCCCTATGCCGAAATCCCCGGCTTCCCCCTGTCGACGGCGCCGGGTCACGCCGGCCGCCTCGTCGCGGGCTCGCTCGAGGGCAGGAGAGTCCTCGTCATGCAGGGACGCTTCCATTGCTATGAGGGCTATCCCGCCTCGCGCATCGCCTTCCCGATCCGGGTCTTCAGGAAGCTCGGCGTCGAGCGCCTCTTCCTGACCAATGCGGCCGGGGGGGCCAATCCGGGCTTCTCTCCGGGGGACCTCATGCTCATCACGGACCATGTCAATCTGACGGGCCAGAACCCCTGCATCGGCGAGAACGATCCTCTCATCGGCCCCCGCTTCTTCGATATGTCCCATGCCTACGACCCCGAGCTCCGCGCCGCCGCCCGCCGCGCGGCCGCCGAGCTCGGCATGGGGCTTCGCGAAGGCGTCTACGCCTGGTTCTCAGGCCCGAGCTTCGAGACCCCGGCCGAGGTCAGGATGGCGAGGACCCTCGGCGCGGATGCCGTGGGCATGTCTACCGTGCCCGAGGCCATCGCGGCGGCGCACTGCGGCCTTCGCGTGCTCGGAGTATCCTGCAT
Organism: uncultured Spirochaetota bacterium; assembly: GCA_963778775.1. Classification (GTDB taxonomy): domain Bacteria; phylum Spirochaetota; class Spirochaetia; order Treponematales; family Rectinemataceae; genus UBA1306. Next base: position 13,022 of record CAVZVX010000046.1, read on the forward strand.
CACCAACCTGGCCGCGGGCATGAGCGACAGGCCCATCACGTCGGAGGAGGTCCTCGAGATATCGGAGCGCGAGAAGCCCCGCTTCTCGGCCTTCGTCAAGCGTACGATTTCGTTCATCGGCTGAAGGGGAGCGTCATATGGGCATCGTGATCCGCGGCGTCCTCCTCGACGGCGAGCGCAGGGACATTCTCATCGAGAAGGGCCGCATCGCGAAGATCGCCGCGGCCATCGAGGCGCCTGACGGATTCGAGGCGATGGACGCGCGCGGCATGGCCGCCGTCCCCTCCCTCGTCAACGCCCATGCGCACTCGGCCATGACCCTCCTGCGCGGGCAAGGGGAGGACCTCGAGCTCGACGACTGGCTCAAGAAGGCGATCTGGCCGATCGAAGCCGAACTCACCGAGGACGACATCTATTGGGGCACCCGCCTCGCGGCCCTCGAAATGATCAAATCGGGCACGACGCTGTGCCACGACATGTACCTGAATCCCCGCGCCCAGGCCCGCGCGGCCAGGGATTCCGGCATGCGCTTCGTCGTGAACTACCCGCTCGTCGACCTGATGGACGATGCGGTCGGCGCCGTCCAGCGCCGCGCCTGCCGGGATTTCTTCGACGACCTCCCCGATTTCGGTCCCCTCGTGTCGTTCAACCTGGCCGCGCACTCGGTGTACTCGACGAGCGAGGGGAGCCTCCGCTGGCTCGCCGAGTTCGGCCGCGAGCGGGGCTTGAGCCGGCACATCCACCTCGCCGAGACCGAGAAGGAGACTCGCGACTGCAGGGAGCTCCACGGCATGAGCCCCGCGGCCTACCTCGGCTCCCTCGGCTTCCTAGGTCCCGATCTCTTCGCGGCCCATGCGCTCTGGCTGGACGAGTCCGATTTCGACCTCGTCGCCGAGCGCGGCGTCGCTCTCGTCCACAATCCCGTCTCGAACATGAAGCTCGCCTCGGGGCCGGCCTACGATTACGAGGCGGCGCGGCGGCGTGGCCTCAGGACCCTGCTCGGCACCGACGGCTGCGCCTCGAACAACGGCCTCGACCTCTTCGCGGACATGAAAGTCGCCGCCCTCCTCCAAAAGCAGCACTACCGCGACGCGCGCCGGATGCCCCTCGGCGAGCTCTTCGCCGCCGCCACGCAAATCGGGCACGCGGCCTTCGGCACGGGCGCGGGTCTCGTCGCCGAGGGACGCGCGGCCGACCTCCTCCTCATCGACCTTCGGAAGCCGGGCATGCTGCCCCTCCACGATCTCAGGACCAACCTCGTCTTCGCCGGGGGCGGGGCGGCCGTCGACACGGTGATCTGCGCGGGCAAGACGCTGATGCGCTCGGGGAAGGTGGAGGGCGAGGAGGAAGTGCGCGAGGCGGCCGCGAGATGCGCCCGCGATCTCGCGGCCCGTTGCGAAAGAAAATGACGGACCGGATGACCAGCGCTAAAGGAGGTGATCCTCGCCTTCGGCCTCGAGCCCCTTTCCGGCGAGGGCGGCTTCTACCGCCGCAGCTGGAGCTCGCCCCTTTCGATCGGCGGCAGGTCCTGCGGCTCGGCCATCTATTACCTCCTCGCCGAGGGCGCGGAGGGTTTCTCCGCCTTCCATCGCCTGAAGACCGACGAGCTCTACCACTTCTACCGCGGGGATCCCGTCGAGCTCTACCTGATCGGGGAGGACGGGTCGTTCGAGCTCGTCATCCTCGGTCCCGAGTTCGAGAAGGGACAGCTTCCCCAGGCCCTCGTCCCGGCTCGCACCGCGCAGGCATTGCGGCTCGCGCCGGGCGGCAGCTGGGCCCTCCTCGGCACGACGATGGCCCCCGCCTTCGTTCCGGAGGACTTCGAGCTCCTCGGCCGCGCCGAGCTGCGCGCCGCCCACCCCGGTCGGGCGGCCCTCATCGACGCCCTCACCCGCGGCTAGAACTCGTCCTGCGGCGCCCTGACGCTGGCGCCGCCGTCGACGACGAGGTTGGCTCCCGTTATCCACGCGGCCGCCTCCGAGGCGAGGAAGAGGCAAGCCTGGCCGATCTCCTCCGGGCTGCCGACCCGTCCCAGGGCCGCGGCCGCCACGAAGCGGCGGTAGCCCTCGGGCCAGTCCGCGACGAGGCCGGGGCGGCTCACGAGGCCGGGCGAGATCGCGTTGACGCGTATCCCGAGCGGGGCCAGCTCCAGGGCCGCGGCCATCGTGTAGCGGATCGTCGCGGCCTTGGAGGCCGCGTAATGCGCGTGTCCGCGGGCGGGCCTCAGGGCTTCGATGGACGCGATATTGACGATGGACGCCCCCCGCTTCATGACGCGCGCGGCCGCCCGCGTGAAGAGGTGGGTCGAGCTCAGGTTCGACTCGAAAACTTCGCGCCAGGCGGCGAGATCGAGTTCGAGGAGGGGAGCGGAGGGATAGATACCGGCGTTGTTGACGAGGACCGAGAGGCCCGAGACGCCGGAGAGACGCGCGGCCTCCTCGATACAGCGACTCACCTCCCCCTCGTCGGCGCCCTCGGCCTTCAGGCACTCGTGGCGCCCCGGACCGGGAAGGGCCACGCGGAGACGCTCCGCCGTTTCGCGGTCCGAGCGGTAGTGGAGGAGGACCGAGGCTCCAGCCTGGGCGAAGACGCCGGCTATGCCCGCGCCGAGGCCGCCCGAGGCCCCCGTGACCAGGATGGTCTTGCCGGAAAAATCGTAGAGCTCCGCGATAGTCTTCATCGGATTCATTATAGACCTGCTTCGAGGGATCGGAGGTCGGGACTGAGCCGGACCGCGAGACGGCGAAGGGAAACGCGACGAGAACGCGCGCGGCGCCGAGAGCGGCTTTCCGCGGACCGACGCTAATCCGGCCTGCCGGTGAGGTACTTCCTCCCTTCCGGCCAGAGGTCCTCGATCTGGCGCATCATCGCCAGCTCGCCGACGTGATGGGAGTTGTGGTCCGCCACGAGGAGCAGCTCGCGGAAGATCGTGTAGCCGGGAGCGTGGGGTATGGGCCCGAAGAAATCGGTCGCCGGGTCGGACACGATGCCCTTAGCCTTCTCCAGATCGGACAGAACCGAGGCGACGCTCTTGGCCCAGCCGGCCTCGTCGGTCTTCTCCTCCGGTCGGGGCCTATAGCCCTCGGGCCAGCGCGGCGACTCATGCTCGGGATCGAGGATGAACTCCACTATGTCCCACTGCGCTATCCGGATGTGCTCGACGAGATGCCAGAACGAGTAGGGACAGTTCGCGGGCTTGGAGTTGATATGCTCCATGGGGAAATCGGCCACCGCGTCGGCGAAGCTCATGTGAGCGTTATGACTGTCGAGGAGCGCGAGAAGCTCCTTCCGCAATACCTTTTCGTCTATCAAGACGGACCCTCCGCTTCGAAGGATTTTATAGAACGATAG
>CAVZVX010000047.1:0-3546 GCA_963778775.1 uncultured Spirochaetota bacterium
TTCATAGTCGAGATCAAGAGAATTGCCGGACGAGGAGGGGACCCTCGAGAGGAGATGAGGAAAGAGCTGGCCGCCGTCGAATGAGGTGACATTGCCTGGGAGATTTCAAAGACCTCCCGCCGGCGTCATGCCACGGAGGTCCGGGTTTTGGGGACGGCGGCAAGGGGCCGCTACGGAAACGCTAGTACAGCGCGCAGACGGCGATCGCCCAGGCGCAGCCCCATATGATCCCCCCGATTACCTCGGCCGGGCTATGACCCTCGAATTGGGGCGGCGTCTCGGCGCGTGTCAGGGAAGCGCGCTCGAGCATCATGTCGATCTCGCGGCTGTCGAGGGCTACGACCCTGCGCATCTTCAAGATGTCGTATATCAGAATGCCCGCGACGACGAGCGCGACGGCGAAGAGGCTCGAGCGGAAGCCCTCGACGATGCCTACCGACAGCGTACAGGCGACGATGAAGGCCGTGTGGGAGGAGGGCCAGCCGCCATAGTCGGCGACCTTGCGGAGATCGGGCAGCTTGCCTCTGGCGAGGGGCTTGAGGACCTTGAAGACTTGGGAGCTCGCCATCGCCGAGATGGCGGCGACGAGGGGCGGGTTGAGGAGCATTTCCCAGAAGCGGTAGTCCGTCATAAATGGAAAGGTATCGCCGTTGAGGGTGAAGCGCAACGGATCTCTTCCGTTTCTTACCTGCCATCAGCCCTCATGCTCCGGGCCGCCTGGAGCGCGTATCTGCTATACTGGGAGGATGGAACGCATGGGAAACCCGGCATTGGAGCCGAATGAACGCTTTACCTATCGCAACTATCGCACGTGGCCCGACTCGGAGCGATGGGAGCTCATCGGGGGACGCGCCTGGGCCATGAGCCCGGCGCCAAGGCTACGGCATCAGGAAGTCCTCGGGCGGCTGTTTTACGACCTGAAGGTGTTCTTGCGCACTAGACCATGCAGGGTTTTCATCGCTCCCTTCGACGTTCTCTTTCCCGAGGGCGACGAGCCCGATGATGAAATCGATACGGTCGTCCAACCGGACATCGTCGTTTTCTGCGACAAGTCCAAGCTCACCGAGGCCGGAGCGCGGGGCGCACCCGACCTCGCGATCGAGATACTCTCGCCCTCGACTTCGAAGAAGGACCAACACGAGAAATTCGAGCTCTACGAGAGCCGCGGAGTGCGCGAGTATTGGGTGGTCGATCCGACAGCGTGGAGCATTTGGATGTATCGGCTCGCGAAGCCTTCCCGCTTCGACGAGGGCGAGCTACGGGATCGCCTCGGGGATACTTCACCCATCGTCTCATCGGTTCTCGAAGGATTCGCCGTAGACCCGGCGGAATTATTCGCTGACTTGGATTAGCTCTATCAGTCCACGCCGCAGGACCCGGAGCCGCACTTGCCCAGGTCGCAGCCGCACTCGCCGGAGTGGCAGGAGGGGAGGGCGCCGGAAGGACGCGCGGCGTGGGAGGCGAAGAGACTCAGTTTCTTCTTTAGCTTCTCGCCGCCGCAATCGGGGCAGCTGATCTTCGTGTCGGATCGTACGAGAAGCTCGAAGGACGCGCCGCAGGTCTCGCAGCCATACTCGAATATCGGCATATACTACCCCCCTGAGTTTCGTATTGAGGCTAGCCTAGCTCGGGCGAGGCGGCCGGTTCAAGCGGTCGGCAGTGTTCCGTTCCGTCTCTTCCGCATCTTCTTCAAGCGCTTGCGCGTCTTTTGCGGAAGGATCACCTGCACCGCGCCGGGGATTGCCTCGAAGGTAGTCCCGATGCCCGATACCACGTCGCCGTCGACCTGCAAGGCTATTTCGCTTTCTGAGCCCAGCTCGACCTGCCGCGCCCGGTAGCGACCGTGGTCGAGGGCTCGGTAGGGGTCGGGAAGCTTGATGCCGCGGAGGAAGGCCCGTAGGGCGAGCCGGGATAGCAGCTTGACCAGGGCCCAGGGACCCGATTCCCTGAACACGAAGACGTCCAAGAGGCCGTCGGTGGGGTCGGCCTCCGGATTGAAGATGAAAAAGCCCCCATAGAGCCTCGTGTTCGAGACGAGGACGAAGGTGCCCGAATCGGTGGTCCTGTCGTCGACGCGCAGGCTGATCGCGGGATACTTGTATCGCGAGAAAGCCCGAAGGGCGGCGAAGAGATAGGCGCTGACCCCGAATTTGCTCTTCAGGGGGACTAGGCCGCCGCGTTTCAGGGCATAGGCGTCGAAGCCGGCGCTGGCCATGAGGAGAAAGTACTTCTGCCCGCAGCGGCCGCAATCGAGGCGGATGGCCTTGCCTTTCCGGATCAGCTTGCACTGCTTCTTGATCCGGCTCGATATCCTCATCTCCTTGGCGAAGACATTTCCCGTCCCCCAGGGCAGGATGCCGAGCCTCGCGTTTGTGCCCACAATGCCGTTGAGCACTTCGTTGATCGTGCCGTCTCCGCCGGCGCCTATGATCGCGTCATAGCCGCGCGAGGCGCCTTCTCGGGCGATCGACGTCGCGTGGCCGGGATAATCGGTAAAGCGCAGGTCGACCGAATCGGCGTGCTTCCGAAAATAGGCGAGTGCCGCCTCGATCTTGGCCTCTTTGCGGGCGTCTCCGGAGACGGGGTTGGCTATGAGGAGGAAGCGCATGGCTGCCATGGTGCCACGAAGTGGACTGGTCGGCCAGGGGGCGTTCGCGCCCTAGATCGGGACGGATGCCTATAGGCGCCCAGCCACGGGGCTATTTGTATGCGGGTACGTATCTCGAAGCCTTTCTTCGTGCTATAATTTGAAGACGGCACGGATTCTCCCGCGGACTGGCTACCGGAGGCCGCGGCATGGCGGTTATCGGCAGACGCGATGGAGGAAGCATGAAATTTTGTTGGGTAACGATCAATGTGAAGAACATGGAAAAGTCGCTGGAGTTCTATACGGGCATAGTCGGGCTGGCGGTCGATCGCGTGATGAAGCCGAACCCCTCGATGCAGATCGCCTTCCTAGGCGCGGGAGAGACGAAGGTCGAGCTCATCTTCGATCCAAAGCCCGAGAGCCCCAGTTTCGGGAAGGATATCTCCATCGGCTTCGAGGTCGAATCCTTGGATCGGCTCATCGAGACCGTGAAGAGCAAGGGTATCGAAGTCGCCGGTCCCTTTCAGCCCAATCCGATGATCAAGTTCGTATACGTGCCGGATCCCGATGGCATGCGCGTCCAATTCGTGGAGAATATCAAGCAGTAGCGAAGCGAAGAAAGCGATCATGCACCGCAGCGGGCTGCGTAAATCGCTTCAAGGGACCGATTGGCATGGCCACGCTCGCGGATCAGCCGATGCACGGTGAATCCTTACCCTGCCAATGACGATTTTCCAGCTTGTCGCGGGGGAATTCTCAGTCTATAAATGAGGAAATATCAGCTTGTCCCGGCCGACTTTTCAGCTTGATAACCCCGACTTTTCAGCTTGATAATTCTCCCGGATCACCTTCTTGGTCATTTCGCGATCGGTCAGGGATTCGAAGCCTAGTACTGTTCATATCCTGGGGAGTGAGACTTCGATACTTGCTCGTCCAGAGAGCTGTCCTTTTCAGCGCTA
>CAVZVX010000048.1:0-32552 GCA_963778775.1 uncultured Spirochaetota bacterium
CATCGCGAACAACACGGGGAGCGACTCGCGCTACGTGATCAACTTTACCGGCACGGGCATAACCAAGGAGGTCACTGGGGTCAACGCCTCGAGCGGATCGGGCTCGGTGACCCTTACCTGGAAGGATCCGGAGTACAATGGCTTTCGGAAAGTGTCCATACAATGGGCCGAAGACGGGGGTGCCCTCTCCGACCCCCCCGCGACCGTACTCCCGGGCGTTGGAACCTTTACGACGAGCCCGCTTCAGAACGATCACCAGTACGAGTTCGAGATCAAGACAATCGATGCCCAAGGCGCAGTATCGAGCGGCTACCCGAACAAGGTCCAGGGTTCGCCGACCGCCTCGACCGGCTTGGCGAATGTGACGATCCTGTCGGCCTATCCCCTGGATAGGTCGGCGACCATCAGCTGGTCGGAGCCCGCCATCGAGTCCGACTCTTACGCGGGCGTGGAAATCTCGTGGGCGGGCGTCGGTTCGCCTCAGCAGGCCGTGAAGGGAACGACGAGCAAGACGATTCCTGGGCTGGTTAACGGTACAACCTATAGTTTCTGCCTGAAGTCCCTATATGGAGCAGCGGGGACTTCGTCCGGGACCACCGTCAACGTGACGCCGCGCGACTGGGTAGCCTGCCAAAACGTGGGCAATCTCTTCGCGTCGCCCACCACAAGCAGCCAGGGCAAATCCTGCTTTGAAGTGGACCGACCCGACCGACTACGACTTTTACTCGCCGTCGAGATGTTTTGGAAGACAAACACGATGAAGTTCATCTGCGAGGTCGCGAAGGGTCTTCAGCAATGCGCCCTCACCGGGCTCAGCAAGGGCACCCAATACACGTTCATCGTCCTCACCAAGGATACGAGCGGGAACTATTCGGGCTCGCTCTATACGAAGCCGCTCTCGCCCTATTGATACCCTTCCCTCCCTGATCGCCAAGGAGGGTTTCTGCAATCGAGGAAGAGGGTCGTTTTGATCAAAGGAGGAGGAGTTATGAAGAAGGTTGCGGTCGCTGTCGGAATCGGGAAGGCTTCGCTAGGCTTACTCTGCGCGCTCGCCTTCGCTCTCGCGTCGGGCGGCCTGGCTGGGGCCAGAAGCTCGGGACCTCCCCGGGAGGTCTCAAATCCCCGGCGAAGGCCGCATCCGGCGCGCAGTCCTCGCTGGCTCAGCCCCATATCATTAGCGGAACCCTCACGGACTCCGCCGGTCAGCCCCTGGCAAAGGCGACGGTCAAGGCCTTCCTGAAGGCTCCGGGCAGGATGATGGACACGCCGCTCGGTGGGGCGGCGGTGACCGACGCCCAGGGGAAGTTCAGCATACGGGGCATCAACTCTACGGGTAACTTATATATCACTGTGTCGCGGATGGTCAACAACAAGCTCATGAAGGTATTCCAATCCGCGCTGTACGCCAACTTCGATCCGGGCGTGGGCATCGTCGTCGACGCGGCGATCGGAGGAGGGCCGGCGGCGGCGCCTGCCGGGGGGACGAAGGGCGGTTCGGGGACCCAGGCGGCGGCCGGCGGGGCAGGAACGGCAACGCCGGCGGCGGGAGCACAGGGCGGCTCGGGAGGCGGCGCGCCGGTGGCGGGAGGATCGGGCAAGGCCGCGCCCGCGACCGCGCCGACCACCGCGCAGACGGGAACGAAAAAGCCGCTGACGACCGTCGGGTCAAAGCCGAGCGCTCAGGTTGCCGCCACTCCTACGAAGAAATTCGGAGCGGGCTGGCTGAAGGCGAATAGCGATCTGATCACCCAGGCCAACGCGGCGATTCACCCGTGGACCTTGAGAGGAGAGGATCCTCTCGTCGACCTAAGGAGCATCGGCGGCAGCGACAACCTCGGCAAGGGATACAACGTCTTCGACAAGTTCGCGGACTCGAACTCCTGTGGGGCCCGGGTCCTCGACATAAACGCGATGAATCAGGACGGTTTCATCTCGTGGGGGCCAATCGGCCAGTTCCTCAGCAGGGAGTGGAGCGGAACGACGATTAAAACCATTCAGCACGACATGTCCACCGAAATAGGAGTGGACGCCCACTACGCCTGCTTCAGCGCCTCGACGAAGCTCGATTTCTCGAAGTCCTCCTATCAAAGCAATTGCTACGAGTTTTACAAGCTAACCGACGCCTCGGCGACCAGCTTCGTGAGGGTCGGTCAGAATTACTTCGACACGCATGGTTTGGGGGTGCTGCGGCATTACATGACGCAGTCGGCTAAGAACGCCCTAAACAGTAGCGCGCCGCCCGATACCGTCTTCACGACATACGGTACCCACGTCCTGGTCGGCATGATAAGCGGGGCGAGGCTGAACGTCAGTGTCGACAAGAACACCTCGACGTACAAGACGAGTTCGAGCTTCAGCCTGGCGACGGCGGTGAAGGCCGAGATGGGGGTCGCGGGTGTCTCGATAGGAGTGGCGTTCAAGCAGGGGGATTCGCAGGAGGACTTCGATACGAACTGCACCAAGGTCATCTACTCGGTCGGGGGCAACGAATCGATGGGCTTCTACATGGCGACCGCCAATTCGTACAATCAATGGATAGACTCGGTCACGGGTAGGGAGAAATTCTGCGACTTCCTCCACGGCGATGGCCAGATCAGCCTCGTTCCCATTTGGATGCTCTGTGACAATGCCAAGCGCCGAGACCAGCTCGAGAAAGCGTATTCCACCTTCGGGGATGAACAGTACGCGAATAACATCGGTCCTTCGGTGCCCCAGAAGTGCATCGTCGATCTCAAAATCATGACCACCGGTGATCCGACCTCGCTCTCCGACACGACGGACGACGGCTGGATCAAGCTCAAGAAGAACTTGAACGAAGGCGCGGGAGGGCCATACGAGTACATCTTCTACAAGTTGGGAATGGATGACACCGGCTCGCCGGTGACCAGGGTCTACACGGAGAACCTTAAGTTCGGAGGGCATTCGGAGGGCGGCACCGTCCTCGACAACCACAGCCTCAACGAGGGAACCCCGCATAATGGGGACACCATCCTCCTCGCCTTCCTGCAGGAGGTGGGGAAGAAGGCGGTCCGAGGCCTCTGCATCCTGGATGTCACGAAGGCCGATCCCCAAGCTCGGCAGACGGGCTTGCAGCGTGGGGACAATTTCTATCCAGCGGCCTTCTCGAGCGGCGCCGGCTCCGGACAAACCTGGTACTTCGTCAACACGCAGGGCACCGACCACAACCAGGACCTCAACGCTGGCGCGGGCGGCAATACTCTCTACCTCGGCTACACCTACGATTACATCTCGGTGGACGCTCAGTAGGCGGGTTGTAGGCGCGACTCGCGGGCGTCCCCCTCCCGCCCCCCCCATCACAGCCGGGGGGGTCTGGCCGAGGTCATGAGAGGCGGCATGCGGGTTGCATAAATCTCATCGGGCCCTTCGCTCTCGAGGATCGCGAGCGTCATTGACCGGGACTCCGCGGCGCATTCTCGCCGCGAGCGCCCCCCATGCGATGGTCGCGAGGGCGAGGACGACGGGAAGGATGAGAACGCCCTCCTGCAGGCCGCCGTAACGGTCGCTGATTCGACCGACGATCTCGGGCGACCACATGTCGCCGAACAGATGGATGGCGAAGATCGAGAGCGCCATGGCGCTGGCGCGGGACTCTCCCGGCACAGTCTCGACGATGAGCGTATTGACCGGGCCCGTCGAGAGGAAGAGAAAGAACATGGACAGGCCGAAGGCCGCCATCGAGAGGACGAGGTTTCTCGAGAAGAAGGCCACGAGGGAGGCGGGTACCGCCAGGGCCACGGAGAGGGTCAGCATTAGGGCATACCCGCCGGGTGTCTTTCGTTGCCAGGCCGACGCGACCAGGCCGCCGACGAGGGTGCTCAAGAGGCCGCAGATCACCAAGACGACGCCGAAGAAGGTCGCGGCGGCCTCCTCGCCGAGGCCGTCGACCTTGTGGAGGTAGGATGGCCCCCAGACCGCGAAGGCTCCGACCACGAAGGTATAGGCCGCGTAGCCTGCGATAGTCAGCGTATAGTTCGGCAGGCGGAAGAGGCGGAACACCGACGAGATCGCGGTCTTGCCCCGGGACAGGGGAACGCCCGCGAGACTCTCGCGGCTGTGGGGAACGTCCTTGAAAGGCAGGAGGCAGAAGGCGAGGGCCAGTCCCGGCGCGCCCGCCCAGAAGAAGGCCGAGCGCCAGCCCGCATGCGCGGCGATCGCGCCGCCGAGGATATTGCCCAGGGCGGCGCCGATGGGAATGGCGATGTAGAATATCGTCATTGCCATGTTGCGCCGCTTCGCGTCGTAGGAATCGCCGATGAGGCTCGGGCTTATGCTCGCGTAGCTCGCCTCGCCCACGCCTACGAAGACCCGGAACAGTATGAGCAGGGCGAACATGGGAGCGAAACCCGAAAGCACGGTTGCCGCGCTCCATACCAGGATGCCGATGGCGATGAGCCATTTTCGGCTTCCCCTGTCCCCGAAGTAGCCGAACAGCGGCGAGGTGACGAAGTATCCGATCATGAAGGCGGTGTTGATCCTGCCTGCGTCGCCATAGCCGAGCCTGAAATCCGATTGAATGTAGGGAAGGACGGCCGCGAGGATATAGCGGTCGAAATAGTTGAAGAGGTTGAGTCCGCCGAGGATCGTGAGGAGGGCGAGGGGCGAAAGCGCCCTCGCGCCTGTGGCGCCTTCGCGTCGAATTGCTGGCATGGTACCCCTTTTCACAATGTAGCCGAGAACGGCGGGCAGGTTTGGTTAGTAATGCGCAAGAACTGCGCTCGAAGGAGTTTAGCGGATAGAAGAGGCTCTCGACAACTTGACGTCAGGCGACCGACGCGTTGCCGAAGCTAACTCTTAGTGGAGGGTCCCGCAATGGCCGAACCAGAGCCTGCGGCCCTCCGCGCGACCCGGACTCGCGAAGTAGCCGCGCGAGAGGACGATGATGCGCCTGTCCTCGCCCGTTGCGGCCAGGGTCTTCTCGAGCCGGGCCCGCTTGGATGCCGTGAATGCCCCGGGCCACCTAGAAGAGATCCGGCTCCATGTCCTGAATAGCGACTGTCTTTCGATCGGGAAGACCCTCATCGCGGTGGACGAAGGCGAAGGCTTCGACCTGAAGTATGGATTCGAGCCCTTCTCCATGTATCCGTTCACGATCTTCCTGCGCTCGGCGTCCAGGGTCACTATATTCCGCCACTTATGGGCTTTTAGGTTAATATTGGGCCAGCGAAAGCTTGAGAAACCAGCTGGTTAAAGTCCAGCCCGGCCATTCAGGAATAGATAATATAACTCAATCCTGGAAAATATTACGGTTCTAAAAAACTTGACTCATTTTATGGCCCCTTAGTAAGGAAGACACTTGCAACAGTACACCGAAATGGTATACTCAATATGGATTTATCCATATTGGGTAGATGAATCGTGTGGTTCTTTTGCGACGAAGGTGAGAAATGGCTCAAACTGGGGCTTCCGATCTAAGTGGCCTTTGTGTATGTAAATACACGTAATATCATCTTGAATGAATGAGTGGCGAGAGATTAGAGGGTGCAAGCGAATGTACGAGAAGCGAGCGTCCTCATCGTGAATACTGCGCGATTAAATAAGGGTCGAAGGATGTTTCAAGGCGGACCTTTTGGCTCGCTGATCACGACCCCGGAGCGTTCCGATCTGATGCGCCGGGTGAGACGAACCAATACTACACCAGAATAATGTTTCGTATCCATCGCGGGTAATGAGAATATCAAGAGCTTAGGAATAATTATGAGGGACCTGAGTGTTCCAATACTGAGCTCTTTGTGCTGAGGGATGGAAAGGTTGGCCGGCGAACCTTCCTTCGTGAGGATGGCATGACTGCCGACCTGCCTGAGGTATACCCAACCGGCTTTTTGGAACGCGGCGACGGCGTCCTTGCCCGAGAAGTTGCCGTGTCGGCTCATATGGAGACGAGGACTGGGTTTTTGCCTGAGGCGGCGGTATCGTCGAGATGTTTCTGGTCTTCGGCCCAAAGCCATGCCTCGATGGCTTCTTTAATGTTCCTCAGGGCTTCCTGTTCGTCCTTGCCCTGAGAGACGCAACCGGGCAATGCGGGACACTCGGTGACCAGATATCCGTCTTCGTCTTTTTCATCGTGACATGGAATAGCATCGCTTGACTCCTTCGAGGTGAGATGGTACTTCTCGTTGGAGGGAACGAAAACCCTCGGCCAGATCATCTATTGGATTCTCCATTTCCCAATCCCTTTACCTAAAATGAATTATATCATAACAGGTCCATGCGGCATGCTGGCCCCTTTACACGCGCTTCCCCCGTCGATATACTCCTTTCACCAATTCGATCGGAGCACCAGCATGGCTAGAAGATGCGAGATTTGCGGCAAAGGCACGACGTTCGGAAATACCGTTTCCCACTCTAAGAACCGCACGAGGCGGACCTGGCGTCCCAACCTCCTCGAGGTGAAGACCATGGTTAACGGCAGCGTCTCCAACCTCAAGATATGCACCCGCTGCCTCAAGGCAGGCAAGGTCGTAAAGGTAGTCTGATGCGCGGCCGGGGCTTTCTACCCGGCTTTAGCCTAAGAGCCCGCCCCTGCCCGGGGCGGTTTTTTTATACGGGCGGATCGCCGGATTCGCCATGGAGGCCCTCCTTGCCCGAGCTTCCCGATCTCGTGCATATCGTCAAGACCCTGGGGCCGGGGATCGAGGGGCGGCGCATAACGCACGCCGTCGTCAAGAATCCCGTCGTGCTGCGAGTCCTGGTGCCGGGAAGCTTTCCCGACCTCGTGGCGGGAAAGACCGTGGCCAGTCTCGTCCGCCATGGTCCCTTCCTGAAATTCGGCCTGAGCTCGGCGAACGGCGACGCTCCCGACCTCGATCTGGTGATGCACCTCATGCTCGCCGGAAGGCTGAGATTGGCCGGCCTGGGGGAACGAGGGCTGCCCGCCACCGCCTTCAGCCTGGAGCTCGACGAAGTCTCGAGCCTCCATTACGGCGACGAGAAATCGATGGGCAAGGTCTACCTGGGGCGGGCCGGGGAATTCGAGTCGATACCGGGCTATCTGACGCAGGGAGTCGACGTGACCTCGCCGGCCTTCACCTTCGAGCTGTTCTCGGCCCTCATCGAGAAGAAGCGCTGTCAGGCCCGCGTCTTCATCATGGATCAAAGCTGCCTCTCCGCGATCGGCAACGCCTACGCGGACGAGATACTCTTCGAGGCGCGCATCCATCCCAAGGCGCCCTGCTACTCCCTGGGCCCCGACCGGAGGCGATCCCTCTACGATGCCGTCCGCTCCGTGCTCGCCTGGGGAATCGAGGAAGTCGCGAAGGCCGGTCTCCCCCTCGAGGACAAGGCCCGCGGCCACATGCGCGTCCGCGGCCGCGCCGGGGAGAAGTGCCCACGTTGCGGGCAGACCATTCGCAGGACGGGCGTCCTGGGCTTCGACTCCTTCTTCTGCCCGAGCTGCCAACCCGACCTGACGGGACGCGGCCTCGACTGGACCAAGCTGCCGCGAACCAGGGCCTAGGCCCGCCTGGCCGGTCGCCTCCGGACGATCGCGCGGCCGCGGGCCAGGGCTAGAGCCAATCCTTCTCTATCCAGTCGGCCCAGGCCTGTATCGTAGCATCGGGAATCGCGGCGACGATTTCGCCCATTCGAGGCAAGGCCTTGGCGTCGTCCAGCTCGATGTCGCAGGGCAGCTCGGGCTGGACGCGGAGGTAGCGACTCTTCCCGAGGACGCGATCGCACTGGTAGTCGACGATCCCGAGGGGACCATCGTTGAGGAGGCGCAGGAGCTTGAGGTTCCAGCCCAGGGCGCCCCATTCCAGGGCCTTGGATCGCCCTCCTTCCTTCCTCAGCGCCATCGGCCTCTCGCCGGTGCCGAAGGACGCGAGGCGGACGTCGTCGACCCCCTCGCTCTCGCCCGAGACGCGCTTGCGGTCCAGAACCTGGGCGAGAGCGCACATGCTCGGGTCGTTCGCGCAGACGCCGCCGTCGACGTAGCCGCGCCAGGAGGGGAGATAGGTCGGGGCCGCGCTCGTGGCCAGGGCGACGTCGACGATGGGGCCATGGTCCCGACCCGGGCCCGGGTAGTTTTGGAAGATCTTGGGGGCCCAGCTCCGATGCCGAGCCCGCGGATCGAGGGCGAAGGATACGATGAGCGCGTTCCGCTCGAGATCCTCGAAGCCTCGCGTGCCGAAGAGATCGTCCAGCTCGGCCTTGAGCGCCGCGTTCGCGTAGCCGGCGCGAAGCAGGCGGTGGACGGAAAAGAAGTACCTCGGCGTCCTCCGGTCGAAGATGCGGGGTCCGGCTTTCGTATAGAGCTCTCGGAGCCTGGCCAGATCCTTCCCCGAAGCGAGGGCGAGGGCGACGAGGCCCCCCGTCGAGGTCCCGGCGTAGAGCTCGGCCTCGCCGAGCCAAGCCTCGCCGCCGAGCTTCCGCGAGATCCGCTCCAGGATCTCTATGGTCATGAGGCCGCGCAGGCCGCCTCCGTCGAAGGAAAGGATCCGCCTTTTTCGTTTGTCCATATCCCTATGTTTATACCTTCCTCATGCCGGGAGCAAGGTCCGCTCCGATTGACAGGCCTCGCCGCGAATGACAGAATGCCGCCAGGCGATGGAGTTCGCCAACCGAGCCGGCTATGGCAGAACCGCCGGCTCGGTAAAACCGCCGACCCCTGGCTGATGACTCCTGGCAATATCAGTTGAGGAAGGAGTCGTCATCATGGAACCGCTTTTCTTCATCGCGGCGCTGTGGCTCGGACTGGCGGTGGTCGCGGCCATAATCGCCTATCATCTGGACATCTCGATCGCCCTCGTGGAAATCTGCGTAGGGATTGCCGCAGGCGCCGTCGCGGACCGTTTCTTCGGCAAGGGCTCGCTGGGCGGCGGCCAGCAGTGGCTCCAGTTCCTCGCCTCAGTCGGCGCGGTGCTCCTCACCTTCCTCGCGGGGGCCGAGCTCGATCCCGCCGTCATGAGGAAGAAGGCGAAGGAAGTCTCGATCGTCGGCGTGGTCGGCTTCCTCGCGCCCTTCGCGGGCGCGACGGCAGTGGCCCGCTTCGTGATCGGCTGGACCCTGCCTTCCAGCATTCTCGCCGGCATCGCGCTCTCGACCACCTCGATGGCCGTGGTCTACGCCGTCATGCTCGAGACGGGGCTCAACAAGACGGAGTTCGGCAAGGGAATCCTCGGCGCCTGCTTCGTCAACGACCTCGGCACGGTGCTGGCGCTAGGCCTCGTCTTTTCGCCCTTCAATTACAAGACCCTGGTCTTCGTCGGGGCGAGCGCCGTCCTGATCTTCCTCTTTCCCTTGATCACCAAATTGCTGACCAGGGTTTACGGCAACAGGACGGCGGCCATCAGGACGAAGTGGGTCATAGGCGTATTGCTCTTCCTCGGCGCCCTCGCATACTGGTCCGGAAGCGAGGCGGTCCTGCCGGCCTACGTCCTCGGCATCGTGCTCGCCGAGTTCGCCTCGGTCGAGCACCAGTGGGTGCGCCGCCTTCGGACTCTGACGACGGGCTTCCTGACGCCCTTCTACTTCCTGCGGGCCGGTACCCTGGTTTCGGTGCCCGCCCTGATAGCGGCCCCCTTCGTGTTCCTCTTCCTCTTCCTGGCCAAGGTAGCCTCGAAGATCTTCGGTCTCTTCCCGGTGATCGGGCGCTTCCGGAAGCAGCAAAAGGAGCGCTGGTACTATACGCTCATGATGTCCACGGGACTCACCTTCGGGACCATCTCCTCTCTCTTCGGCCTCTCCCACGGCATCGTCGACCAGGGCCAGTACTCGGCCCTGGTCGCGACCGTCATCGCGAGCGCCCTCGTCCCGACTTTCATAGCGAACCGATTCTTCCTACCCAAGAACCTCCTCCCCGGGATCCGGGAATCGAAGCGGACTCTCCACGTGCCCGAGGGCGGTCTTACGGACGAGTAAACGTAATCTTCAGCAAGGACGAAAGGAGCAGCGAATGACGTATTCGGCAGAAGTGGAGCACATGTGCCCCCTCGCGCAGGGAAGCTACCACGAGGCATCCCCCATCCCCGCGGAAGGGAAGTGGATCCGCGCCAAGGAAATCAAGGACATCTCGGGACTTACCCACGGCGTCGGCTGGTGCGCCCCGCAGCAGGGCGCCTGCAAGCTCACCCTCAACGTGAAGGAGGGAGTCATCGAGGAGGCTCTCGTCGAGACTATCGGCTGCTCGGGGATGACCCACTCCGCGGCCATGGCGGCCGAGGTCCTGACCGGCAAGACCATCCTCGAGGCGCTCAATACGGACCTGGTCTGCGACGCGATCAACACGGCGATGCGCGAGCTTTTCCTCCAGATCGTCTACGGGCGCTCCCAGACGGCCTTCTCCGAGGGCGGCCTCCCCATCGGAGCCGGTCTCGAGGACTTGGGCAAGGGGCTTCGGAGCCAGATCGGCACCATGTATTCCACCAAGGCCAAGGGCACGAGGTATCTCGAGATGACCGAGGGCTACATCACCCGGCTCGGCGCCGACGAGAACGGACAGATCATCGGCTACGAGTACGTGAGCCTCGGCAAGATGATGGACGCCGTCAAGAAGGGCACCGACGCGAACGAGGCGCTCGCGAAGGCGAAAGGCAGCTACGGGCGCTTCGCCGAGGCGGCGAAGTACATCGATCCCCGGCACGAGTGAGGAGGCGAATCATGGCATTATTCGAAGGATACGAGCGCAGGATAAATCAGATCCTTCCCGCGCTCAAAAAATACGGAATCGGCTCGCTCGAGGACGCCAAGGCCCTGTGCGAGAAGAAGGGCCTGGACGTGCCGGCCATCGTCCGCGGCGTCCAGTCTATCTGCTTCGACAACGCCTGCTGGGCCTATACGGTCGGTTCCGCGATGGCCATGAAGAAGGGCGAAACGAAGGCGGTGGCGGTCGCGAAGACCCTGGGCGAGGGTCTCCAGGCCTTCTGCATCCCCGGCTCCGTGGCCGACGAGCGCAAGGTGGGCCTCGGGCACGGCAATCTCGCGGCCATGCTCCTTTCCGACGAAACGAAGTGCTTCTGCTTCCTCGCGGGGCACGAGTCCTTCGCCGCCGCCGAAGGGGCGATCGGCATAGCCAAGAGCGCCAACCGCGCCCGCAAGTCCCCCCTGCGAGTCATCCTCGACGGTCTCGGGAAGGACCCGGCCCTCATCATATCGCGCATCAACGGCTTCACCTACGTGGATACCAGTTTCGACTACTCTACGAGCGAACTGAAGATCGTGCGCGAGATCGCCTTCTCCAAGGGCGACCGCGCGACCATCCGCTGCTACGGGGTCGACGACGTCCGCGAGGGAGTGGCCGTCATGTCCAGCGAGGGCGTCGACGTCTCGATCACCGGCAACTCCACGAACGCCTCGCGCTTCCAGCACCCGGTCGCGGGTACCTACAAAAAGGAGTGCGTGGACCAGGGGAAGAAGTACTTCTCGGTGGCCTCGGGCGGCGGCACGGGACGAACCCTCCACCCCGACAACATGGGCTCGGGCCCCGCGTCCTACGGCATGACGGACACGATGGGCCGCATGCACTCGGACGCTCAGTTCGCCGGCTCCTCCTCGGTGCCGGCCCACGTGGAGATGATGGGTCTCATCGGCATGGGCAACAATCCGATGGTGGGCGCCTCGGTCGCGGTGGCGGTGGCCGTCAGCGAGGCTATGGCCAAGTAGGGCGGGGAAGCCATGCCCGCCTTCAGCATCCTGTTCGGAGAGGGCCGAGGCGTAGGGCTCCGCCCAGGGCGGAGCCTGACGGAGAGGGAGCCGCCGTATTTCCGCGACCTCAACCTCGACGCCTTCGTCGAGGGCGCGACGGCGGGCATGGACGAGTACGACCTCAAGAGCTTTTTTTACGGCCCCCTGGACGACGAATCCGCGATCGTCTATAGGCAGAACGTGGTGCATGACCTCGTCGGAAGGCCGGCTCTCGACATGGTCAAGGAATTCGCGATCGGGATGCGTCGAGCGCGCGAGCTCGAGGCCCAGGTGTCCAGGCTTCAGGACGAGCGCCAGAAGGACAGCTGGTTCCTCGACGAGGTGGAGACCTACTGCGCGACCGTCGTCGAGCTCGACCGCGCCCTGGGGAAGGCCGAGCTTCGCTCGCGGGGAATGACCGAATGCAGGGATTACCTGAGGGACTACGTGGGGTCGTGGCGCTTCGCCGCGCTCAGGGGGGAGGCCGGCGCCCTGCGGGAAGCCCTCGCCTCGGTGCGCTATTGCCTCTTCATCAGGCACGATGCGGTTCGCGTGAAGAAATACGAAGGCGAGGCCGAGTACAGCGTCGAGATCGAGCGGATATTCGAGAGGTTCGCGCAGGGCGCCGGCAAGGAATATCTCACGCAGTTCACCGATTCGCGCGATTTGAACGATGTCGAGGCCGACATCCTCGACATGGTGGCGATTCTATACCCCGGCGAGTTCGAGGAGCTGGGCGGGTTCCGCTCGAGGAACGCGTCCTACGCCGACCCGTGCATCGTTGCCTTCGACCGCGAGATACAGTTCTACGTCTCGTACCTGGATTATATTGCGCCGATCCGGAGGGCCGGCTCGGCATTCTGCTATCCCAAGGTCTCCCGCGTCTCCAAGGAACTGCAGAGCCGCGGCGGTTTCGACATCGTCCTCGCGCGCAAGCTCGCCCAGGAGGGAGCGGCGCCCGTGCCGAACGATTTCCGTCTCGAAGGGGCCGAGCGGATACTGGTCGTGACGGGACCCAACCAGGGAGGCAAGACGACCTTCGCCCGAGCCTTCGGCCAACTGCATTACCTAGCGCGCCTCGGCCTGCCCGTGCCCGGGAGCGAGGCGAGGCTCCTGCTCTGCGATAAAATATTGACCCATTTCGACAGAGAGGAGCGGGTCGAGGCCCAGCGCGGCCGGCTGCTGGAGGACCTGGTCAGGATGCGCGGCATCCTCGACGAGGCCACGGGCGAGAGCGTCATCCTCCTCAACGAGATCTTTACGTCGACCGCCCTCAATGATGCGATCTATCTCGGCGAGCAGGTGATAAGGCGGATCATGGAGCTCGACGCGCCCTGCGTGTGCGTCACCTTTATCGACGAATTGGCGAAGCTCGGCGAGAAGACGGTGAGCATGATGAGCATGGTGGACCCCGACAGGCCCGCCGTGAGGACCTACAAGATCCTGCGCAAGCCGCCGGACGGCCTGGCCTACGCGCTCTCCATCGCCGAGAAGTACGGTCTCACCCGCGATCGGATCGTGGAGAGGGTCAAGGAATGAGGCCCTTCCTCCTCGCGGAGGGTCTCCTCGACGATGGCCACGGCGACTCGGGCCGGGAGAGGGAAAGCTCGCCCGACGATCTGAAGCGCGACCTCGGTTTGCCGATCCTGTTCGATGCGATGGCCGCCGCCGACGAGTTCGTCTACGGCGCGGCCGAGTCGGTCGTCCTGTCGGGGGCCGCGGACGTGGAGACGATCCTCTACCGCCAGGCCGTCCTCGGCGATTGCCTTAAGAACAGGGACGTCGTCAGGGAGCTCTACGCGTTGATCGGCGAGACCTTGGCGGAGGAGAAGAAGTCCTCGCTCTGGTTCTCGCATCAGTCCCCGTCCACCGTGCTGCACACGGCGATAGGCGCTCTCGATGTATTGCTGTCCGCCCTCGGGCGCATCAGGGACATCCTGAACGCCCGCTCATCCGGCTTCGCCTCGCCCGGCTTTACCACGCTGATCCGGACCTTGAACGTCGAGATCGACGACGATTTCCTCGGATACGCCAGGAATCATCTCCATGATTTGAAGTTCGGCGGCGGAATCCTCGTCGGCGCGGAGATGGGAGTCGGATGCAAGGGCCGGAATTATCGAGCGCTGAAATCCGCGCGAAAAGGAATGACGGAGAGGTTGAGGGAGCGGAAGGATTCCCTTATTCTCCGGATTCCCGACGGCGACGAGGCCGGCTCGCGCGCCCTGGAGGAGCTCCGGGACCGCGGCATCAACCGCGTCGCCGACTCCCTGGCCAGGTCGAGGGACCATGTCCTCGGCTTCTTGAGCTCGATGCGCTTCGAGCTCGCCTTCTATATCGGCTGCATAAACCTCCAAGAAAGGCTCGCGGCCATCGGCCTGGGCATGAGCCTTCCCCTGCCGGCGAGGCCGGAGGAGCGAGCCCACAGCGGCAAGGGTCTTTACGACATCTGCCTCGCGCTGACGCTGGGCAGGCCGGTCGTCGGGAACGACCTGGAGGCCGACGGCAGGGGCCTCGTCGTCGTCACCGGGGCGAACCAGGGGGGGAAGTCGACCTTCCTGAGGAGCGTCGGCCTGGCCCAGCTCATGATGCAGTGCGGCATGTTCGTCCCCGCCGAAAAATATAGGGCCAACCTCTGCGCGTCCCTGTTCACGCACTTTCGCAGGGAGGAGGACGCCGCGATGGAGAGCGGGAAGCTGGACGAGGAGCTGCGCCGGCTGAGCGGCATCGTGGACGATCTGCGGGAGAATTCGATGCTCCTCTTCAACGAGCCCTTCGCGTCCACGAACGAGAGGGAAGGCTCGGAGATAGCGCGCCGGATCGTCGGCGCCCTCCTCGAGCGGCGGGTCAAGATCTTCTTCGTCACGCATCTCTACGATTTCGCGGCGACTGTCTTCAAGCAGGGGGAGGCGGCCGCCCTCTTCCTCCGCGCCGAGCGGCGCGAGGACGGGACGCGCAGCTACAGGATCCTCGCGGGCGAGCCGCTCGAGACCAGCTTCGGCAAGGACCTCTACGCGGAGGTCTTCGATCCTCGAGCGCCGATCCGCCGCTGAGTTGTACGAGGAGAGGCATATGCTCGAGGCGGACATTCCCGGCTTCGGTCGGATCGAGATCGAGTACCTCGCCTCCGATTTCACCGGAACCCTCTCGCGCGACGGGTCCCTGATCCAGGGCGTCGCGGGCCTGCATACGAAGGTCTCCCGACTTCCTCGATATCCGCGTGCTTACCTTCGATACCTTCGGGACCGCGGAGCGCGAGCTGCGGGGACTGCCTTGTTCCGTGCTCGTGCTTTCGGGAGAGCGCGGCGATGAGCAGAAGCGCGACTACATCGCCCGGCTCGGGCCCGAGCGGGTCGTAGCGATCGGCAACAGGGCGAACGACAGCCTCATGCTCGGGATAGCGCGCATCGGTATCGCCGTCATCGAGGCCGAGGAGCGCCACGCCGAGGCGGTCGCGGTCGAAGCCTAGATGGCGGCTCGGCCGCAGGCGCTCCTCGAGTTCCTCCGAGAGACGGGGCGAGTGGAGTTCGCCATCGCCTCTGGAAACTGTGGCCTCGTCGATTTTGGGCGTCAATGGCGGTCTCGGCTCGATCTTGCCCTGGAATCGCCCTCGGACATATCGAGGCGTGCGGTTGGGTCTGACCATGGCTCATCATGCCCGAGGTTTCCTAAATGATTTGTGATCCGTGCCAGCCGTATAGTATCGGGTAACGAGCTCGATCACTTCGGAGAGCGAGAATCCAAGCTCCTTATAATATGAAATGTCTTTTCTTAGTCTTTCGATTGCGAGTTTGTCCCGTTTTGTCTCAAGCTCGCCCGGAGATAGCTGAGCCACAAAGCAGCCCTTCCCGGCCATCGTATTGATAAAACCGTTGCGTTCTAGCTCCTCCCATGCCTGCTTGACTGGAATGACGCTCACCTCGAGCTCCTTTGCAACGGTCCGGATTGGCGGCAGGCTCGCGCCTGGCTCAAGCCGGCCCTTGATGATCTGCGCAGCGATTTGTTCAAACAGCTGCTGATAGATCGGTTTGCCCGAGGTATTTGAAAGGACTATGTCCATTATGCTAGAGATCCACCTTCTCGAAGTTATCGGCCGCTCGTCTGCAGGCGAACCGCATTGCAATAAAAAACAGAAGAATGTCGGCGAACAAAACGATAAGCTGGCTTCCAAGGTGGTCCGCGCCGACTGTGTTAACGTTCGTTCTGAGGAGTGGAACGGTATGAACCAAAAACTCGACCGCACCGACGAAAAAAACCGACGCCAACGTCCCCGTAAGTATGGGGATGCCAACTTTGTATGCGGTCTTATAAAACATGGGGAAGAAAACCGCATTGAATACCGCGTACATCACAAGGACAAATCCAAAGAAGGCTATGTTCGGGTTCATCCCGGCCAGATTGCCATGCGGGTTTATGAGCGTGTTCAGATATGCGAACGGCACGGCCACGATAATCTGTAGAATCTCGGCGGCTGCTATGGCAAACACTCGGGCTCGAACAACGTCCCTTTTCGGCACAGGAAGAGATGCCGTAAAGAAGGTGTCATGATTCGATTTGCCATTCATAAACGTATTCATGACGGCAAGGAAGAGATATCCGAATGCGATGAAGTACGGCCAGCTCGGAATGAGCAACAGTATGCCGAACGACAGAAATATGAAGACCGTCGGATGCATTGCCAGTCTTAGTTCTTTATAGAGCAGATTGTTCATTCCTTGTGCTCCCGTTCGTTATAGATCATGATGGATTCGATGTCCGGCGGAGATACCTCCAAATTCAGCCCGTTCCCGAGTGCCTCCGTCTTCATTAGGCCTGTAAACCCGTATGCATTCTCTTTGCAGCCGACCATCGTCTTTCGCAGCTTGTCGGTCAACTGCGTCTTCGCACCCTTAACGAGTCTGTAGCTTGCCAAGAATGCGTCCTTTTCATCGCTCTCGACGATCTGCCCGTTTTTCAAGTACGTAATGAAGTCGGCGCATTTTTCCAGATCGGAAACGATTTGCGTCGAGTACAAAATGCTCCTTTCCCCCTGCTCGATGAGCTCGCGGAACAGCTCGAGCAGGTCATCGCGTGAAACGGGGTCAAGCCCGCTCGTGGGCTCGTCGAGAATCAACAACTTCGCGTTGTGCGACAGCGCCAGAGCGAGCGCGAACTTTACTTGCATCCCGGTAGAAAGCTCATCCACCCTTTTTTCTGGATCAAGATCGAACCGTTCGAGATAGCCTTGGAAGGCTGCATCATCCCACTCCCTGTAGAATCGCCGAACGACGCTTGCGATGGTTTTGAGCCTCTGCTTGGGGTAGTAGGTTATGCCCCCCATCATTAAACCAATATTCTGTTTAAGCTCAAGTTCATTATCCCTGAACTCCTTGCCCAGGATCACGACACTTCCGCCGTCGGCATGCACCAGATTGAGTATTGCTTTGAGCGTGGTAGTCTTTCCGGCACCGTTGCGGCCGATAAAGCCCATGATGTAGCCCTGCTCCAGCTTGAATGAGACGTTTTTCAGTTCGAAGCTTGGATATTTCTTGCACAGATTTTGAACGGACAGCATCTCCATCGGATATCCTCACTGTGAATATTGTATATATACAGTATAATATGAGACTCTGCCGACGTCAAGCGCGAATCAATATTCCGGATCGCGATCGAGAATTGAAGATGCCTTTCCATTGGCGGCAGGCTGCACCGAGAGAGCCGGGCCGAGACGCCCCTCCGGCGGCGCGAAGGCCGGCTATGAGGACCGGGAGCGACGCTGGGCGCGGACGCCGAAGAAGTCGCACAAGGGGCGGCCCGAGAGGCGTATGAGCTCGGTCGCGATCGCGACCGACGCCCAGGCCGCGAGCACGCTTATCGCCCAGCGCAGGGAAACAGATAGGCCGGTCCCGAGCAGGAGGTAGGTCGCAGCCGTGACCGGGATGAAATGGAAGAAGTACAGGGGAAAGGACAGGTCCCGGGCGAGACCGTAGGCGGGACCCGCGAAGAGGGGCCTTCGGCCCAGATGGCGGCGCCCGAAGCCCAGGGCCGCGAGGACGAAGCCCCAGGACGCGAGGCCCCGGAAGAACTCGGCGAGCATCGTGCCGGGGGCGAGGGAGAGCACCACGAAGAATCGGAGCCAATCCAGGTAGGCAAGCATTGGCGCCCCCCGATCGTGCGCTATCTCGGATAGCTTTCCAATGGGCATCAACGTTCCGGTCTCGTTGTTCGCGAGCATGATCGACCAGTATGTCGAAAGCGGCGGGACGGTACTGGCCTGCGGGGCGTGCATCAAGGCACGGAGACAGGAAGGGACGGATATGTGTCCGATCTCGACCATGAACGATTGCCTCTCGATGCTGGAGTGGGCGGACAAGACCCTCACTTTCTAGCCGAGGGAAGGATAAGGGAACGATCCGCGAGGCCGACGGCCGATTACGCGAAGGGATTGACGATTTCCAGCGACCGTACCTTCGTCCCGTTCTGCAGATCCTCGGTCAGGAGACGGTTTGCCCCCGTTTCGAGAGCCGCGGCGAGGATGAGGCAATCGTAATACGAATAGCCTGTTTCCCCGACGAGCTCGAGGGCCTCGGAATAGAGGGACTCGGAGGGCCAAACCTTGCACAGAGGGAACAGAACCTTACGTGCGTATAAAGCGCATTCCGGGGCCGTCATCGGGGAGACGAATTTCCTCAGGGCCAGATTGCAGAATTCCTGTACGACTTGCCAGCTGATCGCGCCGTCCCATTCCCTGAGCGATTTCCCTATAAGCGCTTGAGCTATGTTCGCCTTGGCGGGTGCCATGGCATCGAAACTATAGACGATGATGTTCGTATCCAGGAAATTCTCAACGCTCATTGGCCTCGTCCCTGGAGAAGCTGCCTCCGACCTCGACGTGAGAGAACTTCCGCATAATGGCGTCATATTCTCCATCTACGGTTTCGGAAACAAAATTGCCCAACCAAGTTCGAAACTCATCGTTGAGGCTGCGATGATGCGTCATCGCCTTCTTACGAGCGAGTTCTATGAGTTCCTCGTCGGCGCTAAGAGTGATATTCTTCATGGCCCCTCCAGATACACTATTATAGTGTACACGGCGACAGTGTGGAGTCAAGGCTTTTTACTACACAAACGAGAAGGAGGCTCGGTGTCATTGGGGCGGAGCTATGCTTCTGTCTGCTGTGCGAGCGCTACGGAATCAAGCATACGACGCCGCAAGTGGAGCTGGCCGGCTGCCGGCCTGGCAAGCCTATTTCTCGGAGGCCTCGACGGCGGGTTTGAGGATCCAGTCTTCGCCGAGGAGCCGCCGCTTCGCGCTCTCGCAGGGCGATCTCCTCATGCCCAGGCCTGGGTCGCCACGAGGATCGCCAGTCTATTGAAGAAATCGGGGCCGGACACATCGGCCCAAGCCTTCGGGAAGGAATCGAGCAATTCCCGCAGCTCGACCTGCCGGGACGCGAAATACTCGGCGATTTCCGGCGCCACGACGATATCGCCCGGCGGAGCCTCATCGCGCGGGGCCTTCCTCCATCCTCCCCAGCGCAGGTAGGATCGGAGTATATCGCTCGCGATCACCGCGTCCTGCAGATTTCCAAGATGATCCTGCAGCCGCCTCGTCCTCTCGATGAGGGGACTAGCCGCCGGGCCCAAGGGCTCGATGAAGAACTCGAGGGTATAGCGGAGGCGCTTGGCGGCGATCCGGAGCTGATGGTAGCGAAGGAGGGGCGTCTCGTTCCCGGCGAAGCATTCATCGAAGGCGCGCAACCGCGCGTAGGCGGAGAAAAGGAGGGCCGGAAGGACGTGGCGGACCCGGAAGGCCGCAGGCTCGGCCTTCGCCGTCGGTCTCGTCCCCGCATCCGGCGTCTCGAGGAATTCGCGGAATCTTTCCTTGAAGCGCGAGTAGTCCCGGCCTTCGAGATAGTCTCGCATTTCGTCCAGCCGCGCCTCGTGCTCTTCCTCCCAGGCCGCGAGCAGGGGCTCCATGCCTCGCCTGCGGAAAGGCGCGAGGGAATCGAGATAGCTCTCGGTCTTGGATTTGAACACATTGAGGTCGCGCACCGAGCCGAGGGCCTTGCAGGCCCGCTTGAGCGCCTTGGCGAAGCTCTTGAGCCCGTCCCCGTCGAGATAGTCCGAAAAGACCTGCATCACGGCCAGCATCCGCCTCATCGCCACCCGCATTCCATGCAGCTCCTCGGCGTCCTTTCCGGCGAGCGCGCCCTTCTCCCGATCGATCATCCTCTCGAATTGCGCGACCAGTATCTTTCGCGCCGTGTCGGTCATTGAGTCGCCCATCTCGATACCGAGCGCCTCGCCTTGCTGCGGCGCCTGGACGTCCGAGTCGTCGTCCGCCCGGATGCGCAGCGGGAAAATGTCCATTCCCGCGCTTTCGTACTCGCCGAGCCAAAACGCCGCGCGGCGAGCCGATAGCCCGGCCCGCGATCCGGCCTCGGAGGCGGTTGCGCCCGCGTCGAAAGCGAGCATCGCGCGGGCCCTGCGCCCGTAAGCGTCCCGTCTGAGGGCCAGCCTGGCGCAAGCCGCCCGCCCGCGGTCGCCGAGCAGTTCCTCCTCCGTCGCGGCGAGCCCAAGGAATTCGAGTGCGCGCTCGAAATTGGAGCGCTGCTCCGGCCGGAGATTCCATCCCTCCGAGAGCGTCCGGACGACGCCGTCGAGATCCCGCTCGGTACCCTCGGGCCGAAGCTCGAACTCCAGCTCCATGAATCGCTGGACTCGCCCGCCGAACTCTATGCGCGCGGAATCGAGGGAAAGCATTCCGATCTCGACCTCTTCCCGGCTCGCGACGCGCGCCCGCCTCTCCTCCTCCAGCTCGACCAGGGGAACGAGGTCGCGGTCCCCGGCGATCCCTAGTATCAATTCCCGCCCGGGGCTTGCCATCCATTCGGCAGGAGGTCGATAGGCCGGCATCTCGAGCTCGAGTTCCTCGCGCTCGCCACCGTCGGCGCGCGCGACCGTCTTCACGGTGACGAGGATTCCCGCTCCGGACTCGCGGCGCCGACAGCAATAGCCGGCGGCCAGGAGGGCCCGGTCGGTCGTATCGAGGTATACGTCGCGGAAGAAGCTCGCCAGAGGCGCGGAGAGCGAGAGCTCCCCCAAGGCATCGAGCTCGGCGAGGCGCTCGAGAGTCGCCTCGTCCGGTAGCGCGAATTTCGTCCCGGTTCCCATGTCAGCGGGCCTAATCCTCCCCCTGCCATCCGGCGCTCTCCTCGGCGATGCCGTGACGAAGGAATACGAGTCTCATACCCTGGCCTCCCCGCGCTCCCCTTACCCTAGCTACTCCGTGCCGCTCTGTCAAATGCCCGGGAAACGTGCATCAAAACGATGCATTTGGTATTGCAATATATGCACGCTTGGCATATAGTAGGAGCAGGAAGGGTGCATGAAAAAAGCGGAAAAAAGCCAGAAGCAGCACTTCGAACTCTCCCCGGCGAACAGCCGACGACTGGATGAGTACCTCGAGCGCTACAACGGAGATCCGAACAGGGTGACGCCGCGGCTAAAGATCGGGGATGTCGTCAATCGCGCGATGGACGAATGGTTCGCGCGTCGGCCATCCGCCGGTGAAGGAGGCTCGGACGATGCCTAAAAAGGAGGTGAAGGGGGACAAAAGCTCCTCGAAGAAGGTGAACGTGGAGATCGCCCCGGGCAACAAGAAGCGGTTGAGCGAATATATCAAGTCCAACAACGAGCACCCCGATCGCAGCCGACCCGTCCTTACGCTCACCGATGTCATCAACGAGGCGCTCGACGAGTTCTTCTCCAGAGGCCTCGACACGGCAGTCGGCGACTCGGCGAAGAAAGAGGCCCCGAAGGCCGGAAAAGGAAACGAGCATGCAAGAAAACCGGAAAGATAGGGATCGCTCCGGGATCGCCTTGAAAATCCCCGCGACTTTGTTCGCGGAAGAAAGCCTATTTTCACAAAGTAGAGAGGGTACACGCATGAGCAAGTCAGTTACGAGCAAGCTCGAAGCCTCGAGGAAATGGCTCGAGAAGAACGCGCAGGCCGGCCTCAACCTGAAGGCCGCGAACGCCGTCCTCGCCAACGCCGAGAAAGCCGCCGGCGATCTGGCGGGCCTCAAGGCGAAGCTGGCCGAGGCTACCGCCGCCAAGGCGACGGCGCTCGGGAGCCTGGACGACGCGATGGCGCGGGTCAAGACCGAGAAGAGGCTCAAGGCCAAGGAAGCCAGACTCCAGCTGAAGCTGGCGGCGCTCGCCTCCCCGGCCTGAGCGCGTAGCAATGGCCTCCGATGATTTCGGAGGCGTAACTGGAGTAGCGGCGGCTTAGCCCTGGCGGATTGGCATATCCGCCGCTACTTCA
This sequence comes from uncultured Spirochaetota bacterium, assembly GCA_963778775.1. Taxonomy (GTDB): domain Bacteria; phylum Spirochaetota; class Spirochaetia; order Treponematales; family Rectinemataceae; genus UBA1306. Next base: position 21,944 of record CAVZVX010000048.1, read on the forward strand.
AGGGGATCGTGCCGTCGCCGCTCCAGGATGAAGCACATTCCGCAGCTTTTTTGTGGTCCGCAATCCAGTCCTCGAGATAACGGCGCACTTCGGAGGGATTGATTTCCATCTTGGCCTGAAAGCAATAATAAAAGAACTCCATCTTTTCCTTCAGCTCACGATGCGCCGATTTTTCTTCCTCAAATTCCGGGAAGAGATAATAAGCGTCGATGTCATCCGCGTAGCATTGATCTTCCGCGAAGTCCAACAGGTCGAGCACGATTTGCCCTATGATCACTTCACCTTTCCCGATGCCGATCGCATCCTGCAGGAAGGTGAGCCGCTCGACGATATCGAGATTCGACATGGTACGTCCTTCGGCTTCAAGGTATTTCGGTGTATCGTTAACGAGGGCAATCATGAATATCGTTACGGACCCGTTAGTATTTCAACATTAGGGGGAAAAACTTTCGGAATACGCGTTCCTGATATGCATTTAGCCTAATATTAACTTTTGAATCAACGAGCACACCCTATATCATATTGAACGATGGTGGAGGGGGGAAGCATGACGGAGAACTACGAGGATATCATTGAAAAGAGCGCCCAATATATCAATCATCAGATGTCCATATCGGGCAGGCTCGGCGAGACCTTGGCAGCCCATGGCTTCGATCCTGCCAGCATATCAAAGGACGATATCCATGCCATTTTCGTCAAGACCATGATGTTGCTTCAAAACGAATGGGAGAAAGAGGATATCGAGCATGAAGGCGACGGAGGCGACGAAGGCCTCGGAAATGAGCTGCGCTACCTTTACAATGACGATGATTACATGGACTGAAAGATAGCCTGACGAGGGGTCGGTCAAGGATGATTCGCCTGAGTCGGCAGGGCCTCGAGCCTGTAGCCCACGCCCGCCTCAGTGACGATGAGCTCCGGGGCGGCGGGATCGGCCTCGATCTTCCTGCGCAGCGCGTTGATGTAGACGCGGAGGTTCCCTTCCTCGGCATCGCCGGCGGGCCCCCATACTTCCTTGAGGAGGCGCTCGCGCGTGACGATCCTGCCCGCGTAGCGGACCAGGATGTCGAGCACGGCGTATTCGGTCGGCGTCAGGCGGACGAGCTCTCCGGCCACTCTTGCCTCGCGCCTCTCGGCGTCGACCTCCAGCCTTCCGGATCGGAATACGGGCTCGCGTCCGGGCATTCGGCGGCGGTGGACGGCCTCGATCCGCGCGACGAGCTCGTTCGTATAGAAGGGCTTGGATACGAAATCGTCCGCCCCCGCGTTGAGGAGCTCCACGATGTCGCGCTCGGCGTCGCGGACCGAGACGACGATGACCGGTATCGTGCTCCACTCGCGCAGGCGCCGCAGGAGATCGGTTCCCGACATGTCGGGGAGGTTGAGATCGAGGAGGATCAGGTCGGGCTTGGCGCCCCGCGCGGCCTCGAGACCTTCGAGCCCGTCGGTGGCCGAGAAGACCTCCCACCCGAGATTGGACAGGGTGATCTCGAGGAGGCGGCGTATCTGCGCCTCGTCGTCGATGACCAGTATCCGCCTCATTCCGCCGTCCTCTTCGATTCGTAGGGCAGGATGGCCTCGACCTCGAGGCCGCCCTCCGGCGCGTTGCGCGCCGTAATGCTTCCGCCGTGGGCCTCGGCGATGCCGCGGCAGATGGCGAGGCCGAGGCCCAGGCCGTTTCCCTTCGCCCCTCGCCCGCGCTTGAACTTCGCGAAGATCGACGAGAGCTCGTCCTCGGGGAGGCCCGGGCCGCGGTCGCGGACGCGGATGGCGAGGGCGTCGGGACCGGCCTCCAGGGCGAAGGAGAGGGGGAGCTCGGGAGGCGAGTAGCGGGCCGCGTTGCGAAGCAGGTTGGCCGCCAGGCGGGCGGCGAGGCTCGCGTCGACGAGCGCGGTCCCGGAGGGGACCTGCGTCCTTCCCTCCTCGGCCGCGGCCACCTCGACGCGTCTCGCCGCGAGCTCGGGACCGGCTCGAAGGATCGCGGCGCGAGCGAGCTCGGGGATGTCGACGGGGCCCCTCGAGAGCATGAGCATCCCGGATTCGATGCGGCTCAAGGAAAGGAGGTCCTCGACTATGCCGTCGAGGCGATCCGATGCCTCGAGGGCGTTGGCCAGGATCGCGTGCCGGGCTGCTCCCCGCTCGGCCAAGGCATCGTCCCTCAGGGCGCTCAGGCTGCCCGTAATGGTGGTAAGGGGCGTCCTCAGCTCGTGCGACACCGAATCGAGGAGGATGCCCCCCAGGCGCTCCGACTCGAGCCTGAGCACGGCCCTCCGGCTCCTCGCCTCGGAGCGGAAGCGCTCGACGCTGAGGGCCAGGGTCCTTCCGAGGGATTGGACGAGGTTGTCGTCGGCTCGAGTCCATACTCGATCCTTCGGAATGGCGAGGCCGATCACGCCGGCGGGCTTTTCCCCGGTAGAGGCGGGGATGTAGCGGAGGCGCGCGCTCGGCAGGGTTTCCGTCTGGGCTCCGCAGAGGCTCCGATCGGCGAATGAGTAGGCGGCGATGTCGAACTCGCGCTCGTCGATCCGCGGCGCGGCCTTGCCCCGCGGCGCGGGATCGAGGCCGCCCTGGCCGTCGTCGACGAAGACCGCGGCTTCGGTATCGAACTGATCTTCGGCGAGCCGGGCGGCGGCCTCGGCGGCGGCCTCGACGGAACCGCACTCGGAAAGGAGCTGGGCGGCGCCGAAGAGGAAGGAGGCGGCGCTCTCGCGGTCCCGAAGGAGACGCTCGCGCGAGTGCACCCGGGAGACGAGGGAGCCCGTGACGAAGGCCACGAGGAAGTAGACGCCGAAGAGGAGCCAGTCCTCCAAGGCGTTTATCGTGAAGGTGTAGAGAGGCGGTATGAAGAAGAAGTCGAGGCCGAGGGCGCTGATGATCGCGAGCGCTGCCACGGGGCCCGGGCGCGCGACGAAAGAGAGGCCCAGGACGGCGGCTAGGTACAGGAGGGCCACGCTGCGGTAACCGATGGCCGGAACCAGGAGCTTGGCGAGGAGGGTGAAGGTCGCGAAGGCGACGGCAAGGAAGGCATACTGGCGCTTGGGCGCATCGAATACGCGCTTGAAGCGCGCGAGGGGGCGCTCCGCGGGCGCGGTGCCGGAGTCCTGGACGAGGGCTATGTCGATGGGGGCCGCGTCCCGCATTATTCTGTCCGTGACGGTGGCGCGCCTGTAGCCGAGGCCTATGCGCGACATCCCGGAGCGGCCCACCACGATCATCGAAGCGCCCTTCGCGCGCGCAGTCTCGATTACGGCCTCGGCCACGTCGGCGCCCGGCACCACGAGGACCTCCGCGCCCAGCTTGCGGGCGAGGGAGAGGTTGGCCTCGAGTCGGCCCTTTTCGGCCTCGCTCAGGGGGGCGCCCGTATCGACGTGGACGGCCGTCCAGTCTGCCCTGAGGGCATAGGCCGTCCGTCTGGCCCATCGCGCGAGGTAGGCCGAGCCCGGGGCCGGCCCGACTGCGACGAGGATCCGCTCGCCCAGGCTCGCCTGGGAGGACGATCCGCTCTCGGCGCGGGCGTAGGCGCTCAGGCGATGGCTCGCAGTACGGGCCGCGAAGCGGAGCGCGATCTCGCGCAGGGCGCCGAGGTTCCTCGGCCTGAAGAAATTCTCGATCGCCGCGCGCGAGGACTCGCCGGTATAGATGCTGCCTTCCTCGAGCCTGCGTATCAGGTCCTCGGGGGCGACGTCGATGAGGCGGACCTCGTCGGCGCGGTCGAACACGGTATCGGGAACCCGCTCGCGGACGCGGGCGCCGGTCAGGTCCTCGACCACGTCGGCGTAGCTCTCCATGTGCTGGACGTTGATGGCCGTCCATACGGAGATGCCCCGATCCAGCAGCTCGATCACGTCCTGCCATCGCTTCACGTGGCGCGAGCCGGGGGCGTTGGCGTGGGCGAGCTCGTCGACGACCGCTATCGCGGGGCGACGGGCGATGAGGGCGTCCAGGTCGAGCTCCTCGAGGATGACGCCCCTGTAATCCACCGACCGGCGAGGGATCGATTCCAGGCCCGACACGAGGGTCTCGGTCTCGTGCCGGCCGTGCGTCTCGATTATCCCCAGCACGATGTCGATGCCCTGGGCTTTCGCCGCCCGCGCTTCCTGAAGCATCGCGTAGGTCTTCCCGACGCCCGCCGACATGCCGAAGAAGATCTTGAGCCCGGCCCGCGAGAGCGAGCCTTCGGTCTCGCGTATGCGCGCAAGGAGCTCGTCGGGGTCGGGCCGTTCCTCATCGTCCATGATGGAGACAATGTACGTTCCCCGGAGTCCGGCGTCCAGGCCGGAGCGCCCTTATCTCCGCCGGAGCGCGGGGTTTTAACGCGGCCTTAACCGCGGAGACCGGCCTTTGAACGCCGCTCTTATTATGCCTCGATCGGCGACTCATTAGGATTGAGTATGAGGCGAACAAGGGGCCGTCAAGGGATCGAAGCGCCTTGCGCAAAAGCTCGAATCTCCGCGATTCTTCCATGCGAGGCCCCGGGCGAGCGATTATGCTTATACAGGGTCGGGAGCTTCCAAGCTCGGCCCAGCGCGAGCCGATTCTCGACCGGCCCCGGTCGCCGAGCTACGGGAGCGCGCCGGGCCGACGCGACGAGCCTTCCGGGACCGCCTCGCGTGAACGTCGTATCGTTGGACGCGCTCTTGGGGATCGATCCGATCTTCACCGGCGCAGGCATTGGAGGATGACATGGCCGAGAAATCTAGTTTGCCTGGGCCGGTAATAGTGGCCCTGGGCTACGATGCCTCTGGCGTCGTCGTCGTTCGCGCAGGCTACGCTCTTGCCCGCGAATCCGGAGCGGCCCTCGAGTGCGTGACCATCGATACCGGGGCTGCCGCATCGGCGGAGGAGGGCGAGCGCCTCGCCGAAGCCCAGCGACTCGCGCGAGGGCTCGGAGCGGCCATCGCGAGCGGGCCCGACATCGATGCGGCGGCAGGGCTTCTCAAGTACGCCGGCGACCACGGCGCCTCGGCGATCGTAGCGGGCATGGGCCGCAAGAGGATCTTCGGAAAGAGCGTGGTCGAGCGCCTGCGCTTGAATAGCCGCGATTTTTCCGTGGTCGCCGTAGCTGGCCCTCGAAGCGACGGCGGGGCGAAAGGCTCGAGGAGACTCGCCGGCTATTTCGAGGAATCGGCCGGGCAGTTCGCCGCGGCCGTCATCGTCATCGCCGCGGTGACGGGCCTCAACCTCGCCCTCGCGGCCTACGCGGGCTACTGGGCGGCCGCCATTACCTATCTGGCCGCGATCAGCATCTCGGCCCTCTTCCTCGATCGATGGCCCGTCTTCCTCGCGGCCCTGCTTTCGGCCGTCGCCTGGGATTTCCTCTTCATACCGCCGCGATATACCATGTTCATATCGAGGACCGAGGACGTCCTCATGCTCGTCCTCTATTTCCTCGTCGCCCTCTGCTCGGGCTGGATGACGGGGAGGCTCAGGGCCAGCGAGCGTCTCCTCGCGGCGCGCGAAAACCGCCTGTCCCGCCTGAGCGCCCTCGCTTCGGCCCTGGCCGGGGCGAAAACCATGGGAATCATCCTCGATAAAAGCATCGAGGCCATCAAAGACGCCTTCAGCGTCGAGGCTATCGCGATACTCCGAGATGATCAGGGAAGCTTGAGGCACCAGGCCGAGAGCGGGTGGGAGCCCCTCGATTCCAATGCGAGGGACGCCGCGCGCGCGTCCTTCGAAGGCTTGAAGGGCGCGGGGAGGTTTACGGAGCTCTATCCCGAATCGGAATGGCACTTCGTCCCGATGGAGGGCCCCCGCGGCTGTCTGGGCGTTATCGGCCTGCGCGCGGCCCACAATGCCTCATGGAGCGAGGAGCTCGAGTCCTTCCTGCGCACGATCACCCTGACCGTGTCGAGCGCGGTAGCGAGGGAGCTGCCGGAAGTCTAGTCGACCTGTCGTTCTCCTGAAGTGACCGATTCCCGTCGTTACAGTGATAACTGGGGCAACTTTGAGTGATAAATGCCTCTTCGCAAACTTGGAGAAGATCCTTCGTCAAGTTGGTTAAGGTGATTACCCAAGTTGGCCACGGCGATTATCCAAGTTGGTCACGGCGATTGCCCAAGTTGATCACGGCGATGCCCAAATTGGTCGCGACGACTGCCCAAGTCGGTCGCGACGATTGACGGACTTTCCAAATTCTTCACACAAAAGCTGGACGTGCTCAATCGCCAACTCGGCCCGGATGCGTTTATTCGCAGGTGGGTCGAATACCCCGCAGCTTGCTACGGTCTTTTTCACGGAACGAAAGGGTATTCGATCCCACATACAATCAATTACTTGCAGAACCAATATACCCCGCAGCTCCGGGGTTGTTGATCAGACGATATAGTAAGCTGGAATCTCCCTGACCATCCGCCCAATCATAAACCACCTTGAAACTAACGATAACTCCTATTACGCCCTCGCCTCCATTCAATGCTTCAGCGACAGGGAAGGATTCGTTCCTGCATGGTCGCCTCACGAGACGAAACGATGCTTGAGCCCCATCACGTCCTTGTACACGATGGCGCCCAGGCATTTCCTGGCCTCGTCGAGGATGGGCACGGCTCGGAAGCCGTAGCGCTGGAAGAGTTCGTAGGCGTTCTTCAGGCTATCGTCCGGCTTCAGGCTCACGACGCTCTCGGTCATTATGTCCCGGAGAGCGGCGGATTCGTCGGCCAGGAGGACCTCCCTGATGTCCACGACGCCGATGACCTCGCCCGCGGAGCCCTCGACGTACACGTACATGGCCACGTCCTTGCCCTTGGCGATCTTCGCGTAGCCGTCCTCCACGTAGCCGACCTTGGTGTCCGCGGGCAGGAGTATGTAGCGATCGGTCGCGTAGTTGAAGATGAATTCCTCCTGCTGGTCCATGATCGCCGCGATCTTCTCCCGCAAGTCCGCGTCCAGCCGGCACACGATCTTCTGCTTGTCATCGTAGGGCAGAACGGCGACTAGGTCCGCAGCCTGGGCCGGCGTCATGAGGCCGATGAGCCTCGCGGCGGTCGCGACGTCCATCGTCGACAGGATCTCGCGCTGTACGTTCGGGTCGATCTCCTCGAGCGCGTCCGAGGCGTCCTCCGAATCCATCTGGCTCAGGACCGCCTCTCGATGGGAGGCGTCGAGCTCCTCGATGATGTCCGCTATGTCCACCGGAGGCATGTCCTCGATCTGCTCCTTCAGGGCCTTCAGCTTCAGGTCCCCCTTGAAGCTTCCGATCGCCTTGGGCAAGGGCTGGACGTAGGACCAGGACACGAAGTCGTCTTTCAGGGAGAGGAGGTCGGCCAGACACGGCAACCCGAGCCTCCGATACAGGCTGCGCCGTCCGAAGTCGACTTCGCTGACGTAGAATTTCCGATTGACCTGAAGGATATTGACGTCGCAGACCATGGAAACCTCGCGGTCCTCCACGTCGATCACATTCTTGAAAAGGATGAAGTCCTTCACGAGGAGGGTGCCTTCCCGCAGGTGCGGCGTCTCGAAGCTTTCGATCCTGTCGATATCCAGCTCCAGCCGGTCATTGCCGAGGTCGACGACGCGGTCGATCGGGACGACGAGCTGGGGATCGCCGAAGCCTCGATGGACCAGCACGTCCGTGACGTGGGGGATCGGCCCGCCCTCGGCGAAGATAAGATCGTCGAGCCTGCCGATCTTCCTGCCGTTCCGGAGCACCTTGATACCGAGGATATTCCGCAGTCGCCAGGTCTTCCTGACGCTTCCATTATTGCCATTTTCTTTGGTCATGATGGCTCTCCTATTTCCCCGCGAGGGTCAAGACGAACTTGAAGACCAAGAGGCAGAACTCGACGGCGCTCGTCATCCTGTTCGCCGGTATCCTGTATCTCCCGCTAATGTCCTCGATCTTTCTCCCGAAGCCTCCCTGCTTGGCGAGCCAGCTGACGGACCAGAAAACGAAACCCAGAAGCTTGCCGATTGGCAATAGCAGGAAGAGGACGATGAACCAGTCGAGGCTGAAGCCAAACTGGTCCCCCATCTCGGCGTAGGTCGTGATGCCGCCCGCGTCGTTGTCCGCGATCATGACGATGAGCCCGGGGCCGGCCAGGACGAGGAAGAGCTTTACCGCCTTTTTCCAGCGCTCGGCCGTAGAGACGTGTCGCGTGAGGAGAGTCATTCGAGTGCCTCCATCGAGGGCAGTGTCGGCGAAGGCGGATGGGGGTTCCGAGGAACCTTTCCCCCGGCGCATTCAATTTTTAATTTTCGTCCCTCTAGCTGGTGTCATCTTATATCAGACCTCAGTCTCTACCCGCTCCTATACTCATCTCTACTCCACCCTTTATATAACTTCTTCTCTTCCCTCCAATACTCGACCTTCCAGCCCGCCAACCCCTTCCCCCCTCCTCTCTCTCCCCCCCTCACACACCCCCTATATGATGCTCGCTCCTCTGATACGTACGTCTGTCTCCCTTCCCCCCTCCCTTTCTTTCAAACTTCTCGGTAGACCCCCGCTCTCCTTTCTTCTTTTGACCCTTACGTCTCCTACACACCTCTCCCCTCACGAGTACTCTGTTCTCCCCCCATCTCTCGGCTCCTGACCCCCCCTCCCCCTCCCTCCCTTAAGCCGACCCGTGGAGGCTGGAGGCGCTACGGGCGGGTTGGTTCGGTCGGGGCGAAAGGAGGCTTGGCACGCTCATCCGCGCATCGACGCGGTGATTCACCGGAATCGTCTGTCAAGCTTGCAAGGTCGCTACTTGATGGATCCAAGGGAAGCCTCCCTTCGAAATCGGGATGAAGCGCCGTGCGAACGCTCCCGGAGCGGGCATCCTCGTCGGACGGGGCCCGCGACCTCCGCGGAATCTAGCACTTTTCGGAAATAGTGGGAAGAGGCAAACGACATGAAAGACATCCCGTCATGAGGGCTTCGATACGCGCCCAGGCTAGGGACTTGGGGTCGGCGTAGAAATTTGTTCCGAATCTCCGCCGATCCCTCTTGGCGCTATTTCCCCTTGGCCGATTTTTGCAAGGCAACGAGGGCTTCCGTTCCCTGCAGCTCCTCGTTTCCCGATACGGCATAATCGAAGGCGGTCTTGCCTAGATGGTCTTTCGCGGCGCCATCGGCGCCGGCGTTCAGAAGGGCGCTGATCACCGCCGGATCCGGATTATCCGACGCGGCGTACATCAACGCCGTCTTCCCGTCGCGATCCCGTGCATTCACCTGCGATCCCGCTTGGAGAAGGGCGACGAGGACGCCGAGGGATGGATTGGAATCGGCTGCGTCCATGAGCGGCGTCCTGCCATGGTCATCCCGGTCGGTGACCGCCGCCCCGGCTTTCAAGAGCGTTGCAATCACCTCGATATTCGAATTGAGTTTCGCCGCGACCAGCAATGGGGTTTGTCTCTGATTATCCCTCTCGGAAAGCGATGCCCCGGCCCGCAGAAGCCTGGCGATTATCTCGGGGTTCTTATTGTACATAGCGGCCTCATGGAGAGGCATCCAGCCGGTATTGTTTTTCGCGGTAACCGAGGCACCGGCTTTGACGAGGGCGGTGACGGCGTCCGGGTCGCGATTGTATTCCGCCGCTATCAGCAAGGCCGTCATGCCGTATTCTCCTTCATTCGCCGATGCGCCGGCCTGAAGCGCCTGGGATATTTCGCTCGCCGTCCCGGATTGGCAGAGATCGAGGAATTTCGTCTGCGCTGCGATCGGAATGATTCCGATCAAGCCCAAAATAGCAAGAAGAGCCGAGCCTTTCATCATGCGTTCAACCTCTCCGGGAAATAATATCGATCACTACAATTCGGGGCATCTTATATCGCGAAGCCCACATTGAACGAGAGATAGTGATTGATGCTCGTCTGCCCCGCTACCAAGTTGTCATTGGCGATGTACTCGAAAGTATAGCCTAGGCTCGCCGTAAGCATACCTATATTCTCTATACGCTGGGTAAAGTCGATATCAAAACCGGCCTGAGCGCTTATTTGGAGCACCGATTGCGTGAGAAAGCGCAGGTATAGGGGCCATGTACCCGTATCGTAGGGAACCGAGAATATCCAAGCCCCGCCATTGGTGGAGCTATTGAACCTGCCGAGGTCCCCGAGGTCGCCGGAAGCGTCGCCGCTCGCGCTCGTAGATGAATTGTAGCCGTTTACGCTTGAAGAGGCGTTGCCGTGCCGTATGATGCGAAAGATGCCGGAGACCTGGGCGCCATCCATTATTTTGCTTTTAGCCTGCAGCGTGATCCTATCGGAGTCGGGGTCGAGGTCGGGGCCGATATTCTGGCCGGCGTTCGTATAGGCGTTCGCTCCGTAGTAGGTATTACCCGAGGTGTCCGATCCGGTCAAGTTATATTCATACGTATACATGTAGGGGAGGACCGCCGTGTAATCCAGGGAGAGGCGTTGTAGGACAGGCGACTGGGGCGCCCAGGAAAGGGAGGCTTGGGCGGCGAGCTTCCATTTGGTGTCCCAATTGCCGTGAAGCACGCCCGAAAAATCGATGTCATCCACGTAGCCCACCAGATCGAGCTTCATCGATTCGGGCAGGTAGACACTCGCCGAAAGCCCCGCATGGGCTTTGTCGACGTAATTCGAAAATGAGTGGTTTATGAAATATTCCGACAAGGGAATGAAGTAGAGAGGCTCGATTCTGTCCGTCCATACTATGGATTCGAAG
>CAVZVX010000049.1:0-7089 GCA_963778775.1 uncultured Spirochaetota bacterium
CTCCGTACCGGCTATTTCCCGCGCGGGATCAGATCGCAGGCCTCCGGTGGCATCCAGTGAGCATCCCGCCCTTCCCACTTGACGTTGCAGCCGATCGGATTGGTCACCGCCACGCGAGGAGGCTTTCCGGCCGCGATATCCTCCAGAGCCTCGGCCAAATCGTTGACGGTCATCAGGGAGACGTCCTTCGGGCTGTCGACGCCGCGCCCCGTATAGACCAGCTTTCGATTCTCGTCGAAGACGAAGAAATGGGGCGTCCGGAGGGCTCCGTAGGCCAGGGCGACGCTTTGACTCTTGTCGCGCAGGTAGACCCAGGGGAATTCCTTCTCCTTCATGCGGCCGACCATGTGCGCGAAATCGTCCTCGGGATGAGTGATCTCGCTGTTCGAATTGATGCCTACGAATTCGACTCCGCGGGGCGAGAAACGCCTCGCCGTGTCCCTGGTTAGCTCGTCGGATCCCAGCACATAGGGACAGTGATTGCAGGTGAAGAAAACCACGAGCGTCTTGGCGGCAGCGAAATTTTTAAGCGCGTAGGACTTGCCGTCCGTGGCGGGAAGAGAGAAATCGGGAGCCGCGGCTCCGAGCCCGAGAGTGAACCCCATCGTATCCTCCTATGAGCCGATTCGCCGGCGCCCAACGACGCCGGACCATGATTCCTCCTCAGCTCGCCTCGCTCTTCCGAAACTTGACCGCGTTTCCGCGAGGGCTCTCGCCGAAGAAGCGCTTGAACTCTCGCGAGAATTGCGAGGCGCTGGCGTAGCCTACGCGCTCGGCGGCGCCGCCCGCGCCCAGGCCTTCCTGGGTCATGAGCATGCGGGCCTTGTGGAGCCTGATGCTCTTGAGATACTGGAGGGGCGAGGACGAGGTGACCGCCTTGAAGTTGTGATGGAATGCCGAGACGCTCATATTGGCCTCGCTCGCGAGCTCGCGCACGTCGAGGTCGCGGGAATAGTCCCGGTGCATGCGCTTGAGGACTTTGGCGATCTGGGCGAAACGCGAGTCCCTCGCGACGACCGCCCGCAGGCCCGCTCCCCGCGGGCCCTCGAGGACGTAGTAGGTCATCTCCCTGAGGATCTGCGGCCCGAGGATTCGGGTCTCCGCCTCCGAGCCCAGGCACTCGAGGAGCCTGATGGTCGCGTCGTGGAGCCTCTCGGTGAGGGGAGTCGAATAGATGCCCGTCACTTCGTCCGGCGCCGGGACGCCGTCGTCCATCTCGTCCAGGAGCTCGCCGAGATCGCGCGGCTCCATCGAGATCGAGACCGCGAGGAAAGGCTTGCCCGGCTCGGCGACGGTCTCGCATTCGAAGGGCAGGGGCACCGAGAGGACGAGGTAGTTGTTCGGGTCGTAGACGTAGACCTTCTCCCCCAGGTAGCCGATCTTACGCCCCTGGCCGACGATGACGATGCTCGGCTCGTAGACGCTCGGGCCGCGAGGGCATTTATCCGCCACCCTGATGAAGCGGACCTGCTCGAGTCGGGAGGGGCTATAGCCTTCCCCTGTCGCGAGGGTTTCCAGGAGCTCGACCAGCCTGTTCCTACCTTCCCTCTGCATGCAGCGCTTCTCCCTATCGGAGGAATGTAGCATATTTTCATCATTTGTTGACCACTTTATCGAAAAATGAATAGGATTAGGCAAATATCGAGCAGAAACGTGTATTGTCGAACGCGGCCTCCCGTACTATGACTATCTCGATCTTTCCCCGAGAAAAGGAGTCCTTTCATGCCCGAATCCGCAGTGCATTGGATCGACCTGCGCACGACCCCCTCGATGGGCATGCTGAAGAAGCTGGATATGCTGCTTCGCGCGGCCGGATTCGCCTCCCTCGACCTCGAGGATAAGTTCGCCGCCCTCAAGATCCACTTCGGCGAGCCGGGGAACATGTCCTACATCCGTCCGAACTATATCGCAGTCGTCTCGAGGCTCGTCCGCGAGCTCGGGGGCAGGCCCTTCCTCACGGATTCGAACACCCTCTACTCGGGAAGGCGGAACAACGCCTACGACCACATCCGCGCGGCTCTCGAGAACGGCTTCTCGAGGGACGCGACCGGTTGCGACATCATCATCGCCGACGGGCTCAAGGGGAACGACTTCGTCGAGATGCCGGTCTCTGGCGGGTCCCACTGCTCAGTCGCCCGTATCGGATGCGCCGTCGCCGAGGCCGACGCCGTGATCTCGGTGAACCACTTCAAGGGGCACGAGCTCACGGGCTTCGGCGGAGCGCTCAAGAACCTCGGCATGGGCTGCGCGAGCCGCTCGGGGAAGAAATTCCTGCACGAGGTCTCGCATCCCGTCGTCGATCGCGCCAGGTGCACGGGCTGCGGCAGCTGCGCGAAGGACTGCGCCTCCGCCGCGATAGCGCTGGACTCGGAGTCCAAGGCCGTCATCGACCACGAGAAATGCATCGGCTGCTGCCAGTGCGTCGCGGTCTGCCAGTACGGCGCCGCCCGGGCCTCGGAAGGCTCGGCCAGCGTGGTCTGCAGCGAGCGCATCGCCGAATACGCCCAGGCCATACTTCACGGCAAGCCTTCCTTCCACGTCAGCTTCGTCATGAACGTGTCGCCCAACTGCGATTGCTGGGGCAACAACGACGCCCCCATCGTCGCGGACATCGGGATCTTCGCGAGCGCGGATCCTGTGGCCCTCGATCAGGCCTGCGTCGACGCCGTGAATTCCGCGCCCGCCGTCTCAGGCAGCGCCCTCTCCGACAGGAAGTACCCGGGCTCCGGCGAGAAGTTCGGCCACCTCCATCCCGACACCGACTGGAGCGCCGGCCTGGATCACGCCGAAAGGCTCGGCCTCGGAACGAGGAGCTACAGGCTCGTAAAGGCCTAGCTGCGCTTCATCGAGCAAGGCGCCGGCTTCATCGGCTCTCGGGCCCTCTTATGCCGGCTTGAACTTGCCGATCTCGACCTTCAGCGAGACCACGTTCCCGCATTGATGGTGCTGATCGTGTGCAGGTGGGCGACGTCGACGGCGATCTCGCGGACCCCCTGGGTCACTTCCTCGATGGCCAGGCGGTACTCGCCCGCGGCGTCGAGGAGGACGCCCACCGAGTTGCCGATGACGCCGGTGCTCTCCTTCATGCTCATCATCGAGTCGGTTACGACGATCGTCGCCTTGACGAGCTCATTGTGGGCGAGGAGCATGGATTCCGCCTCCCGGATCGAGAGCTCGAAGCGGTCGGCTACCGCCTTGATGTCCGCGGCGTTGCCGTTGATACCCCCCAAGAGGGAGGTGAGGTCCCGCTCCGTGGACTCCGCGAGACCCACGCCGACGCCGACGAGGCCGACGACGTCCCTGAGGCGCCCGTTGATGAGGGAGGAGTCGCGGCCGGCGGACTCGGCGAGCTTGCCGAATTTCCGCGGCCACGACGGCGAAGCCGCGGCCCGCCTGCCCCGCGTGGGACGCCTCTATCGAGGCGTTGATGCCCAGGATGCCGATGCGTTCGGCAATGTCGCCGATGGACGCAGCCAGCTCCCCGATCCCCCGCACGCTCTTGTCGATTTCGCGGACCTTGCCCGCCACCCGCATGAAATCCTCGAGGTTCCGGTTCGAGATCTCGATCGACGCGGCGATCGAGAGCGCCTCGCCGCTAGTCAGCGAAGAGATCGTCCTGAGCTCTTCGACGGTCCGCTCGACGAGGGCGCTGAGCCTGGTGAGGGAATCCGACTGGAGGTTGATGCTTTCCGCCACCGAGGCGGCCGAGGCGTCGATCCTGCCCCTCGCCTCGTTGACGTGGTCCACCTCGGAGATGAGGACGCCGGTCCTCCGATGGATCATGTCCATGTGCCGCGATATCTGCTCGGACGCGGCCGAGGTCTCGGTGCTATTGGCCGCGAGCTCGAAGCCGACGCGCTGCGCTCCGTCCGCGATCTCCACCAGCCTCGAGACCAGGTCGCGAAGCTTGGCGAGAAAGCGGTCGAAGTTCGAGGCCAGCGCGCCGATGCAGTCCGAAGAGACGATCCCGATATCCCGCGTGAGATCGCCCTCGGCCTCGCAGAGCTCGTCGAGGCGGCCGGCCACGCCGCGGATGACTCGCAGGACCGTAATCCTGCCGATCAGGAAGGATACGAGACCGACGAGCAGGCCCGCGCCCACGCAGCCCAGGGAGAAGATCGTATGGCTCGATCCGCTCCGGAACTCGGCGAAGAAGCCGGCGTAGACGGGAAAGAGAAGTCCCATGGCGAGCCCGAAGGCGAGGGAGAGGACGAAAATACCTTGCGACTATTCTTCGATCCGCGCCATGGGCGGCGGATCGCCGCGAGTCTTCATTCATTGCCGCTCCTCCGTACCGATGTGGATGCCCTGCCCATGCGTAATCGAGGAATTCGCCGGCATTCTCGCTTTTGGGGATAGGTGATTCTACCAAAATGCGAGAAGGCGTCAAGGGGCATCGGGGAGGCATCCTCCCGTGGAATCAGGACCCGAAGGCCGTGGCGAGAAGCTCCTGCGTATAGGGGTGTCGGGGTTCCCGGAATATCCTCGCGGCCGGCCCGGACTCGACGATCCTGCCGCCCTTCATGATCGCGAGCTCGTGGCAGAGGGACTTGAGCACCTTGAGGTCGTGGCTGATGAAGATATAGCTCAGGGCGTACTTGGCCTGGAGCCCTTTCAGGAGCTCGATGACCTGGAACTGGACGGTCCGGTCCAGCGAGGACGTGGGCTCGTCGAGGACGAGGAGGGCGGGCCTCAGTACGAGGGCCCGCGCAATGGCGATGCGCTGGCGCTGCCCGCCCGAGTATTCGTGCGGATAGCGCAGGCGCTGCTCCGGGTCGAGCCCGACGTCGCGCATCGTGTCGACGATGACTCGCTCGCGTTCGCGGCGGTCGGCCATGCCGTGGACCTCCAGGCCCTCGGCGACGATGTCCTCGACGGTCATGCGCGGATTGAGGCTGCCGAAGGGATCCTGGAAGATGATCTGCATCTTCCTCCTGAGAAGCCGGAGAGGCTCGGCCGCGAGGCCGTCGACCCTCTCGCCGTCGAGCAGGATCTCGCCCTCGCTCGAAGTCAGCCTGAGCAGGGCCTTGCCCAGGCTGGTCTTGCCCGAGCCCGACTCCCCGGCGATGCCCAGGGTCTCTCCCCGCCTCAGCTCGAGAGCGACTCCATCCACCGCCTTCACGTAGCCCCTCGTCCTTCGCAGGAGGCCGCGCTGGATCGGGAACCAGACCTTCAGATCCCTCGCCTCGAGGAGAAGGGGGCGGGATGGATCGGGCTCGGGGGGCTCGGAAGCGGGCTCGGCGTCCAGGAGGCTCTTCGTGTAGGGATGCTCGGGCCGCGCGAAGATCTCGGAACAGCCCTTCGTCTCCACGATGAGGCCGTCGTGCATCACCGCGACGCGGGTCGCGATGCGGCGCACGATTTCGAGGTTGTGCGTGATGAAAAGGACGGCCATGCCGAGCTCCCGCTGGAGCTCCTTGAGGAGGTCGAGGATCTGGGCCTGGATGGTCACGTCGAGGGCGGTCGTGGGCTCGTCGGCTATGAGGAGGCTCGGCTCGTTCGCCAGGGCCATGGCTATCATCACGCGCTGGCGCTCCCCTCCCGAAAGCTGGTGTGGAAAGGACGCGAGCTTCTTCTCGGGCGCGGAGAGCCCTACCCTCCTGAGCCACTCGAGGCAGACCGGGCGCGCCGCCGCCGGGCCGAGACCGCGGTGGAGGAGAAGGGTCTCGCCCAATTGCCTCTCGACGCTATGGAGGGGATTGAGGGAGGACATGGGTTCCTGGAAGACCATGCCGATCTCGCTGCCTCGCAGGGCCTGGAGCTCGGGCAGGCTCATTCGCAGGGCGTCCCGCCCCTTGAAGACGATCTCGCCCGCCGGGTAGGCGACGAGGGATTCCGGAATGAGGCGCAGGATGGACTGGGCCGTCACCGTCTTGCCCGATCCGCTCTCGCCGACGAGGGCGAGGGTTTCGTTCGCCTCGAGCCCGAGGTCCACCCCGTGGACGACTTCCCGGATCTCCCCGCCCCGCCTGAAGCCGATGCGCAGGCCCTTGACGGACAGGAGGCTTTCGCTCACGACGCCCTCCTGGGATCGAAGGCGTCGCGCACGGCCTCGCCCACGAAGACGAGGAGGCTCAGGGTCCCGGCGAGGACGACGAAGGCCGAGATGCCCAGCCAGGGCGCCTGGAGATTATCCTTGCCCTGGGCAAGGAGATCGCCGAGGGAAGGCGATCCGAGGGGGAGCCCGAAACCGAGGAAGTCCAGCGACGTGAGGGTGGTGATGGAGCCGCAGAGGATGAAGGGCAGGAAGGTGAGGGTCGCCACCATCGCGTTGGGCAGGATGTGGCGGAAGATGATGCGCGAGTTGCGGAGGCCGAGGGCCCGCGCGGCGAGAACGTACTCGAAGTTGCGGGCCCTGAGGAACTCGGCTCTCACCACGCCGACCAGGGCCATCCAGCCGAAGAGAAGGGTTATGAGGAGGAGCCACCAGAAGTCGGGCTGGACCACGCTCGAAAGGATGATGAGGATGAAGAGGGTCGGCATGCCCGACCATATCTCGATGAATCGCTGGCCGATGATGTCGATCTTGCCGCCGTAGTATCCCTGGATCGCTCCCGCGCCCACGCCGATCGCGGAGGACAGCAGGGTCAGCGCGAGGCCGAAGAGGACAGAGATGCGGAAGCCATAGATGATCGTGGCCAGCACGTCGCGACCCTGGTCGTCGGTGCCCAGGAGGTTGTCGCGGGTCGGCGGCGAGGGGGCGGGGCTCGGGAGGTCGTAGTTGATCGTGCCGTAGCTGAAGCGCACGAGGGGCCAGACCATGCCGCCCTTGGCCTCGATGAGGGCCTTGACCTGGGGGTCGCGATAGTCGGCGTCGGTGTCGAACTCGCCCCCGAAGGTCTTCTCGGAGTAGCGAGCCAGGACGGGGAAATAGGGGCGATGATCGTAGACGACGAGGAGGGGCGCGTCGTTGGCGATGAGCTCCGCGAAGAGGGAGAGGCCGAAGAGGGCGAGGAAGATCCACAGGGAAACGTAGCCGCGCCGGTTCGCCCTGAAGCGCCGCCAGCGCTCGCGGTTGAGCGGGCTCAAGGCCGGGCGGGAACTCACGACTGTCTCGTCTCGAAGTCGATGCGCGGGTCGACCAGGGTG
>CAVZVX010000050.1:0-3844 GCA_963778775.1 uncultured Spirochaetota bacterium
GCGAGAGGAAGCTCATGGAACTGGGCGGACTAAAGACCTTGATATCCGACAACTACTACACCGAAGACGAATTTTGGAAGATCTGGAACAAGTGCAATTACGACGAAGTGAAAAACGTTACCGACCCGGCCAATATCTTCCGTGGTCTGTACGAGAAGACGGTAAGCGCCGCCAGGGGCCTAGGAACCTAAGAAGTCATCTGGCTGCTTCGGTAGGCGTGTCGCGGTATAGGTCGCGGATCTGGATGAATTCGTCCAGGTGCCCGAGCATTGCCCGGACCAGATCGGGATCGAAGTGATGGCCGGTTTCCGATTTGAATAGTTCCACGATGTGCGACATATCCCATGCTTTCTTGTAGCAGCGGTCGCTCCCCAGCGCGTCAAAGACGTCGGCCAACGCCGTGATGCGGCCGTAGATATGGATATCAGCCCCCTTTTTTCGGTTGGGGTAGCCTTCCCCATTCCATTTCTCGTGGTGCTCGTAGGCGACAATAGCCGCGGCCTTGAGAATCGGCCGCTCGGAGTGCTTGAGCATCTCGTAGCCGAGCGTGGTGTGTGTCTGCATCACCACCCACTCCTCGGGTTCGAGCTTGGCAGGCTTCAACAGCACGGAGTCGGGAATGGCGATCTTGCCCAGGTCGTGCAGCGGCGAGGCCAGTTTGAGGATTTGGACTTCTCCTGCCGGAAGGTTGCAGAGCCTTGCCAGCAGATGCGAGTATTCAGCCACGCGCTTGACATGGCTGCCGGTCTCCTTGGAGCGCATCTCGCCGGTTTCCGCCAGCGTGTAGATGATCTCGCGCTGGGTGCTCTCGATTTCGACCTGCAGCATGGCGGCTTCCAATTCGCGGCCGGTGTAGACCGATGCAAGAAGCAGGCGGTTCTGATCTTCCTCGGAGAAGATGCCGTTGCCGCAGGTCTTGTTTACGCCCTGGAAGACGCCCATGACCGCTCCCAGGCTGTCTTTGATGGGCAGTGCGATCATGCTGCAGGTGCGGTAGCCGGTCTGTTCGTCGATTTTGCGGTCAAAGCGGCTGTCGTTGTAGGGATCGTTGATGCATAGGCCTTCGCCCGTGCGAGCCACGTAGCCGACCATGCCGCTCTGGATATCGATGGAAGTACGCGGCATTCCGTGCGCTACACGCGTCCAGAGCGTTCCGGCCTTCGCGTCGATAAGCCAAACCGTACAGCGGTCGGCGCAGATCAGGTCGCGGCCCATGTCGGCTAACAGGACAAGCAATGCGTCAAGGTCCTTTTCGTTGGCGATTTTGCCAATATAGTGGAATATCGACTGCAGCTGGTCGGCGGCAGACGAGCCGCCGATCGACGCGGGTGACTGTAGCGCGGGGTTTGTGACCATTACGCTCGCTCCTCTTTGAATTCCGGTATTAAAGCCGAGCTTTCCCGGATGCCTGGCTGTTATTGCGAATCATGGGGGAGATACCCGTGCTTCCACGCTCAATTCTAGTTGCGCCAGGCATCGCGTCAAGTCAGGTTGGGACCGTTGTCATCTCGAAAGGCATTGTTGCATAAATGCCAATTTGAGAGACAACCCCCTGGATTTTCCCTAGCAACAACACCCACGAGACGGTTATTGGATTCTTTTCAGTACCTCGGCCTGACCATGATAAAATGTCCCCATCCGTCCACGCAGGAGGGTCCATCCATGAAGATCCGGGAAAGAGGAATTCTCGTCGCCGCGATCGCGAGCCTCTATTACGGGCTGTCGCCGGAGACTATGTCCGCGGCCCGTAAGGCGGCGCTGAGGTCTTGGGCCCCGGATCGGCAATGAGCTCGGATTTCCATGCGGCGAGAAATCCTCGGGCCTCTCCTTCCGGTAGCCCTTGTTTTGCTGTATCCTCGAACCGACTATGGAAGGCGGAAAGCGATGAAGCTTAAATCGTGGAGCGACCGATGGCGCCCTGACTCGGTCGGCCATACCGAGCGCCAGCGCGCCGAGTACAACAGCTTCGGCCCCTGGACCTTCCCCGTGCAGACCCCGGAGGAGATGCCGCCCCGCTTCGATCCCTGGTACGACGAAATTAAGGACTCGAGTCTCATCCTCAAGATCCCGCGCGATATCGAGAGGCGGTCGACCAGGGCCGGAGAAGATCTGTACGAGGGAGTCCTGGCAGTCGGGAGGCGCGGCATAGTCTATCTCGACGCCACGGGGAGCGATACGCGGAAACGCGAAGTCGCCTTCGGCGAGATAGCGGCGATCAGGCGAGCCTTGGAGCTTCTCTCCGGAGAGCTGCGCTTCGATCTCGCGGGAGGCGAAGATCTATCCGTCCGCTTCAACGCGGTGTCGGCGTCCGTTATCGATTATTTCGTAAACCTCGTCCGCTCGGGCTGCGCCGACGCGGGCTCGGGTCTCCGCTTTTCGCCCGTCGAAAGCTCGCGCGGCCCCTCG
The DNA here is from genome assembly GCA_963778775.1 of uncultured Spirochaetota bacterium. Lineage (GTDB taxonomy): Bacteria > Spirochaetota > Spirochaetia > Treponematales > Rectinemataceae > UBA1306. Next base: position 2,407 of record CAVZVX010000050.1, read on the forward strand.
GAGGAGAATGTCCTTTTCCAGAACCTCCTTCGCGAGCTGAGGCAACGCAATCCCGGCTTGGCCCTCGCGGCCTATCAGCCGCCTTGCGCCCTCGCGGCTCGGAGAGGGGAAGGTCGGCGCGGCCTCGCGGGCGCGGCGGCAAGGCTCCTGCGATGGCACCTCGACGGCAGCCTGCTCGCCGTCCTGCCCCAAGAGCTCCTCGTCCTCGTCAACGGTACCGGAGCGCCGCGGACGCGCAAGACCAGGGGCTACCGCTACGAGGCCATCTACATCCCTTCGGCGAGCTTCCGAGGCCCCGTCGTCGAGCCCAGGACTCTCGCCAACGGAGCCCCCATCCGGGTTCTGCGCCTTTCCTGCGCCGGCCGGGACTACGAGCTTCTTTTCGAGCAGGATCCCTCGGCCGCGCTCGCCTCCCTGTCGCTTCCGCGTTCCGCCGGTTGAAAGGAACTTAGGCAAGAGCCTGGGCGCGGCAAGGCAGGGTCACGGCAAAAGAGGCGATACGTTCCGAGAAACCTACTATTTTCATCGGCTTCGGATATAATCGCAATGATGTCCGCCGCCGAGATTCTCAACCCCGAAGATTTCTTCTCCGCCGCCGTCTTCAGCAACCCCGACATCATTTCTGTCTCGCGCCTCTCGGACGGCAGCTTCCTCCAAGTCAACGAGGCTTTCCTCGAGATATCCGGTTTTGGCCGGGAAGAAGTCATAGGCAAGACCTCGAACGACTTGGGCATATGGACGGATGCCTCGGAAAGGGACCGCTTCGTCGTCCTGCTCGCGCGGGAAGGCCGCGTCCGGGACCTGGGGGTCCACTTTCGCATGAAGGGCGGAGAGCTGCGGAATTTCCAGATGTCGGCGGCCGTCGTGCACATCGGCGTCGACGACTGCATCAGCGCGTCCTGCAGGGACGTCTCCCCCCTGAAGGAAATGGTCGAGCGCCTCGAGAATGGCAGGTTCCTCCTCGAGCGGGCCGAGGAGATGGCCGACATCGGGAGCTGGGAGTTCGATTTCGCCACGGGGAAGGTCTCGGCCTCCCAGGGAGCTTACAGGATCTATGGCCTCGAGCCCGGCGAGTTCACGATAGCGGCCGTCGAGGCCATCCCCCTGCCCGAGTACAGGCCCTTCATGGACCGGGCCCGCGACGCGATCATAAAGGACGGGACGCCCTACGACGTCGAGTTCAGGATCGCCCGCAAGCGCGACGGCGCCGTCAGGGACATCCACTCGAAGGCCAGCTGGGACCCGGTGGGCAGGCGGCTCTTCGGCATCATCCGCGACGTCACCGAGGCGAAGGCGACGTCGGCGGGATTGAGGCGGGCCGTCGAGGATAAGGAAACTCTCATCAAGGAGCTCTATCACCGGACCAAGAACAATATGCAGATCGTCTCCTCGCTCCTGGGGATGGAGGCCGACAGGAGCGATCTGCCCGAGCTGCGGG
>CAVZVX010000051.1:0-29163 GCA_963778775.1 uncultured Spirochaetota bacterium
ATGCGGACATTGAACTTTCCCGAGTAGGGCTTGTCCGGGGCCTTCCCCTCTTTTTCGCACCACGGGAGGTAGTCGTCTACGGATTCGCGGAAGGCGGCGCGGAGCTCTTCCACGGAGCTCCCTTCAAAAGTGATCCCGTCTCGCTGGAGGTTCGAGACAGGGCCGAAAAAAGTGCCGGTTTCGTCGTCATAGGTGACAGAGCCGTAATAGCCCTTGTATTCCATCATGCTCATGGTTTCACTCCCGCACGCGTTAGGTGCTCCCGTACAGTCTCCACTGCGCCCTTGCAGGCCGTCCGCTCGGGGTGGGGACGGTGGTAGATCTACGGTCGACCTAGCAGGGTAATTATTGGGATAAAACGACCCGGTTTCGACCCTCTTCTTTCGCCCGGTACATCGCGCGATCGGCCATGCCGATCAAATCGTCGACGGACCCGCAGTCTATCGCCCGGCAGCTCGCTACGCCGAAGCTGGCGGTGACCGCCTTCCCTATACCCGCGAAGCTATGGCTCTCGAGGTTAGCGCGTAGTCTCCGCGCAACGTCGAGCGCGACTGTTTCGATCGTATTCGGGAGGAGGGCGATCATTTCCTCTCCGCCGAAGCGACAGAGGATATCCTCCCGCCTGACTCCTTTTTTTAGCACCTCTACCATTTCGCGGAGGATATCGTCTCCCTTGAGATGCCCGAAACGGTCGTTGAAGTCCTTGAAATGATCGATATCGGCGAGGATCAGCGCGATCGGCTGGCCTTGATCGGCTAGGCTCGCGAGCATCTTTGAACCGAGGCGCGCGAAGCTCCGTCGGGTCAGGAGCCCCGTAAGCGGATCGGTACTCGCCTCGATCATGAGCTCGTGGTATTTCCCCTCGGCGGACAGTTCGACGGCCAGAATGTCTCCGAAGGCCATCGCTGGCCAGAGATGCTCGCTCCGGAACGCGCCCGCTTCCGTGTTCCAGAGCTCCAGCACTCCGAGCAGTTCTCTCCGATGGATCAGGGGGATGCCGATCCAGGAGCGGAATCCTTTGAATGCCTCTCCCTGCGGGAGCTGCAGATTCGGGGAGGCATCGACGAGGCGCGGACTCTTCATGCTTATCACGTCCCATATCGGGCTCGAGGGACCGTGCGACGGAGAGCCTATAATCGCCCTCTCTCCGGGGTAATTTCCGACAAGATCGAGAGCGTCCGCGGAATACACATAGACGATAGCCATTCGGAAGGGAATGAAGGGCTGGGCCTGTTGCAGGACGTTCGTGATGGTCGCGGAGACGTCCAGCGAGGCGGTGGCGGCCAGTCCTGCGGCCCTGAGAGCCTCCGCGAGGCTGAATTGCCGATCCGCCTCGACGATCTCCGACTGAAGGTCCTCTTCAGCCTTTTTATCCGCCGTAATGTCCTCTTCCACGCCGATGAGTCGGCAGATAGCGCCCTCCGGCGTCCGCTTTAGCGCGACTCCTCTCGACTTGATCCAGTGCCAGTCTCCCCGAGCGCTCAAGATACGATAGGTGGCCGAGAACTCGTCCGTGTCGCCGGACCTGATCCTCAGCCGTAGCGAGCGTAAACGCTCCCGATCCTTCGAGTGTATGAGCGCTTCAAAGGCCTCGGCGCCGAGCCTCAGGGGATCATGGCCCAATTCCTCCATGACCGCGCTGCGCTGGGACCATCCGCTTTCGATGTCCAACGCGAAAAAGCCCAGCCTTTTCAGGTACTCGACGAGTCTGCCGTCTTCATTGAATTTCTCCGCGAAAAGTGGCGTCCCGTCTTCCGGCATTGAATCTCCTCCATCGAGCGAAGCGATGACATCGTAGATAAAGGAAAATTGACGAAAAACTAAATCGGAGCTAATCATCGATGAAGCAAAAGATGCGAAAATCGTTTCCGGAACGGATAGGCTTGCCCCGCCGCGAATCATCGGGACCATCCGCAATATCTCAGAGGACTACGCTTTGGTCAAGGTCAATGGCGCCGGCCATCGAGCTCGAAGCGGCGATGAGCGCTCATGCGAGGGAATCGATACTGGAGACGGCATGGAATGGACTGAAACAGGCTTCGATGACCGTGGCTATCAGGTTATCGAGCTCTCGGGAGACTTCGACCTCTACAGCGCTCCGGGCTTTACCCGGGCTATTACCGAACTGATGGGATCGGGCGCGTACAAGTTGAAGCTCGACCTTACCGAGGTCAGATACCTCGACAGTTCCGGGGTCGGCTCGCTGATCAAGATACTGCAGTCCGCCAAGCATTCGGGCAGCGCGATCGTATTCTGCGGAATTACGGGGGCGCCCCGAAGGATTCTTCAGATGTCCAACATACTCCTTCTAATGAAAGAAGTAGACCAAGCCGGGGGTGATTCATGATCCCGCTCATCGTACGCCAGCTGATCGTCGACGAACGAAACGAACTTTTCGACGCGCAGGGGATGAAATACGCGGAGTTCCCCAGCGAATACTCGAAAGTACGCGAGTATACCGCGAAGGTGCTCGCGGAATGCCCTGTCGCGTTCCTGGAAGGGGGCCTCCTCGAGCAGCAACTCTCCGAGCTCATCAAGAACGGGATCAAGCATGGGAACCGATGCGAGCCCTCCAGGGCCCTGAAGGTCTGGTATGACCTCCGCAAACGCGCCCGCTTCATCGTCGAGGACGAGGGAAACGGCTTTACCAACCTCGACGAGTGGAACGACTTCTATCGCCGCCGGCAGACCGCGCTCTTGGAGAACGACTTCGACACTTTCCTGAGTCTTGCAAGCTATCAGGGGCCGAATAGCGCCGAAGATGACGGCGGAAACAGCCTGGTTGCCGCACTCGAGTATTGGAACGGAGGAATAATCTACAGCGATGCGCACAATAAGGTCGGCGTCGTCCGTTGGTTTTCCTCCGGCTCGATCAAGCAATCCGGGGAATAGGGACGTCATCGTCCCGATCATGCGATCGGCCGGGCAGTCAATTCCGTGTAGGCGGTGAGCAGTTCTCGAAACCTTTCGCCATCGTCACCGGGAATGGCGTCGGGATGGAGGAGTCTCGAAAGGCGCCGATACGCGCGCTTGGTCTCCGATAGGGGCGCGCCGGGCTGAAGCCCCAGCACTGTCCACGGATCGCGCGTCCCGGGAAAGACCTTGAGCCTCGCCGCGTGTATTTCCTTCGGGCCCAGACCGCAGTCGCCGAGCGAAGCCCGCAATCCGAGCTCATCTTCGGGTCCCAGCCTCGTGCGACCTATCGCGACAAGGGCGAAGGCCCATTCCGCGAGCAGCCTCCTCGCGAGCTCCGCCTCCGAGGTCGCGAGGCCGCGCGCGAGGCCCGGCAGGTCGGGATGAAGGCAGTGCGAGGCTACGTCGGCGAGACGCTCGGCCTCGCGGCGCGTGCGGGCGCCGGGCGGGAGGATCGTGCCTGACAGGCGGTCGAAGAGAGAGCGCCTCTCGTTTCGGTCTGCCAATCCCGGCCATTCGCCGCGGAGCGCCAGGCAGGCGGCGGCGGCATAGCCCTCGAATGGCTCGGGGGGCGCGCAGCTCCCGGGAGCCGAAAAGAAGGCCGAAGCGATCGATCGAGCCCGGGCTTCGAGCCTGGCCGCATCGAGCATTGCTCCGATGATCGATCCCACGGCCAGCCCGAACCAACCGACCAGGAGGCCCACGCAAGCCCCGGCCAAGGCGCAGGCACGCGGCCCGATGGCGCGGACCAGGGCTCTCTTAATCGATGCCGGCGCCATCGGCATCGCGGGCCCCGGCCATGAGCAGGACTGCGAGGAACAGGACCACCGTCCGTATCCCGGCGGCGAGCAGGAGGCTGGAGAGTCCGGGCGCGATCTTCGCCGACCAGGCCGAGATGAGCTCGTCGATCCTCGAAGAGACGAGGAAGAGCGGGACGAGGGCGACGGCCATGAAAGGCGTCAGGGCGTAGAGGCTCTTGGGGAAGCTGCCGCCGCGTCTTCGGAATCGGGCGCCGGCGAGCGCTCCGAGTGTCGCCGCGGTGAACAGGGCGAAGGGGAGGGAACTCCTCGCGAGGAGGTCGTCCACTATCGGAGACTGGTCGATTCCGTAAGTTTTGGCGTCGCCGACCGCCTTCCAATCGTCGAGGAGCGAGAGAGTCGAGGGATCGACGCGCGAGGCCAAGGCTCGATACGCATTCTCGGGCACGAGGGGCAGCTCGAGGAGATTAGCGGGCCCTGAGACTGGCCCCGCGCTCCAGCTCGGCTTATAGACGCTCGAAGGCCTTTCTCTTTCTACGCAGACGAGAAGGAGCTTGCCGTCGGTCAGCTTCGCGTAGGGGCTCCTGACGAGGGCGCGGGTTCCGCCCCCCGCCGTCTCGAGATACTCGAACTCGCGGAAGTAAAGGGCGCCGCCGGACCAGGCCGCGTCCTTGGCGACGATCATTCCGAGACTCGCCGCCTTGGCGGCGCCTTTCGCGTCGCCGGGGCCGAAGGGCACGCGAAAGAAGACGTCGGGCACTAGATATGAGGCGAGGGCGCCGTCCACCTCATCCTTGAAAAAGGCCGCTTTTTCGGTCTCGGTCAGGCTTTCAGACAAGTAGCGCCTGACGTCCGGGTCATCGGCGTGCTTGGTATCGGCGAGCTCCTTGAACACTCGGTAGGCGCCGACCGGATCGCCCGATCGGAGAAGGCCATAGCCTTCGAGCTTGCGCGAATAGAAAGCGGCCCTGTCCCGATCCGCGGGATCGGCGACATGCGAGTGCAGCTGCTCCCATGACGTCGCCGCCAAGCGCCGCGCGTCGGTATAGGAAGGATCGAGGCGCGCAGCCAGCGCCGCGTACCAGTTGGCGCTGAAGTAATCGCCTTTCTCGGCATAGGCGAGGGCCTTCAGGTAATAATCCTTGGCGGCGACGGGATCTATCGGCTGGGCGACTTCCTGCGCAAGGAGGGGGAGCGCATCGCGCTGGGCCCTGATCTCGGCGGCGGTCAGCTTCGAATCGAGATCCTCCACCCGCCGATCCCGCCTCGAGATCGCCTGGCAGACGGCCAGCTCGGATCGTGAACGCCCGAGGTCGCCGGCCTCCAGACTCGCCCGCGCCGCGTCGAGGGACGATGAGAAGGCCGCGCTCGTCCAACGGATGCCCAACCTCGAGGCTTCCACCTGCGGGCCGGCCATGAGGGCGCCCGCGGCCAGAAGCGCCGTGAGTACGACCATCGGGACGATCGCGCCCTGTACGAGCTCTTCGGTCTTGCCTTTCGAGGAACCCAAGGCCATCGCCAATCCGAGGAATTGCAGCCCGGCGAGGGCGCCCAGGAATCCGTGCAGGGCTTCGGCGGCCTCCCACTTGAGCGCGAAGGACGGCACTATCCGGCTGGCCGAGTAGGATGCCATGTTGTAGACGAGGAAGCACGCGAAGGCGATCGTGTCGATGAGAATGGAAACCCCGGCGATCCTGCGACCGTTATTCATTTGACCGCCTCCGCTTTCTCGGATAGGCCGCCAGCTCCGCCGCCCCGAGAGCGAGTCCGATCGCGCCTTCGACGCAGGCGAGGAGCATGGGTCCGGAAAGAACGAGGTCCATGCGCTTGGCCAAGCCTTCGATCGTTCCCCGGACGGCTTCTCCGGAGAGCGCCGCATCGAGGGAAAGGAGACCGGCGAGACCGGCGACGGCGAGAAAGGCGTTGGCGAGGGGCCAACCGCTGAGCCTGCACAGAAAGCGGAATCCGATCGCAAGGAGTAGGAAGCCCCCCGCAACGGAGAAGACCGAAAAAAGCGGAGCATGATCCATCGAATCCAGGCGGTCCCATATCCAGGAACCCGAGAAAAGCGATACCTCCGGAACGAGGGCGATCGGAGGTACCTTGGGAAGAGCCGCTCGATAAGTCCTTCCTTGGATGTCCACATCGCCCGTCGAAGGATCTATCGAAGCGAAGGGCGCATAGGAGAGACGCGGATAATCCGAGTCGAAATCCACCGCGACCGCGTCCCGAGCCTCGCTGCCCGCGTACGAACCTATCCATAAGGCTAGGCTGCCGTGCTGTACGGTCGTTCCCGCGGGAATCAGGCCCGTAACCTTGGCGGTCATGGTCGACGGGCCGGTGAGCGCATCGCGGACGAGGGGCAGCCTGCGAATCTCGATACCGAAGGAAAGAAGGACGGCCCCGAGGAGGAAGAGACCGAGCCAGCCGGCGGCACGATTTTTCACCCTAAGCTCGAATGAAAAAAAAGCTAAAAAAACGGTGAAAACCGCAGCTAAGGGTACGAGATCGAGAGCCGCTTTCGCCGCGCTTTTATCGATTGCGCCGAAATTCCAGGCGGACGAATTCAATGAGCTCGAAACCCCGGCCGTGAAGGAAATGAAAACGAGGATTATCGCGAATTCGAGGCAGGCGCGGCCGATTACTCCGAGCCAAACTTTCATCGGGGTACTCTAGCATGTAGGCCATATACCTGCAAGCTTGGTCGATTTTCCGTGTGCTCGCACAAGTTATGCACAGGAATATTCTTTAACCGTTCTATAAAAGCATTTATGCGGTAGGAAATTAACGAGCTCGACAAATAGCCGGAAAATGTCGTCGCCAAGGGAATACTACAATAAACATTTATTAAATAATAAATTAGATATAGAAGGGCCAACAAATCCTTACTATTAGGATAAAGATTCTTAATTGTCGTATACTTTTTGATACGATAGATTTTCCAGGCTAAAATAATCCTCATGATGCACACAACTTATCCACAAGGATCGATTTCCAGACGATAGCCAAAGCCCCTAATGGCATGTAGCCTTGAACTCAGCCCGGATTCGACGGTTTCCATTTTCCGCTTTAGAGAGATAACGCAGGGTCCAAGGTCCTTCCTTCCCCCGGGAGGGCAGCGCAAAAGGGCCGCGACGGCGATATCGCGCGGAACCGGAAAGGGCGCGCTCTTGAGAAGAATTTCTAAAAGCGTCCGTTCGCTCTCGCGCAGGTCGACGAAGGCCTTGTCTCCGATAAGACAAGTTCCCCTTAGCTCGAAAAGCCTTCCTTCGATGAAGAATTTCCTTTTCGCGAGTCGATGGACTCGCGCGAAGAGCTCGGACGGAGTCCAGGGTTCGCGCAGATAATCGGCGCATCCTCGCTCGAAGGCTGGCTCCATGAGGTCGATGGACCCATAGGCTAGATAGGCGATTCCCCTGAATGGCGCGGTAACGAGCGAACGCGGAAGGGACAGATAATCTTCGGCCGGAAGCACGATGAAGTCCGGACTGGGTTCGTCCAGTCTCGCGGGCCCGTTCAGGACGGCATAGCCCCCTTGACTCGTCTCCGCGCCGTCCGACCGAATGCTTTCGGCGTAGGAACAATAGGGTTCGCGGTCGGCCAGAATGCGTATCGTCACGCCTCGCTGCCCGCCTGGTATCTAGGGCGCCGGAGCCTGGCCTCCGGGAGAGCCGCTCGCGGAGTCGGCGCCCTCCGCGTTTCCCGCGTTTTGGGTGAGCATCTTGCGCTTGAGGTCCTCGAGCATGGCGTCGGCCCCGGCGCCCGAGGACTCCAGCTGGGCGAACTGCTTTTCCAAGGTGGCGCCGCTCGTCGCGTCATCGAGTTCCTTGGCGGCTTCGGTTCTGGCCTCGAGCTCGTCGACTTTCTTCGACATGCGCTCGAAGGTATCGAAAGCGCTCTTGTTGCCCGAGATGCTCGACATCGTCTTGTTGATCTTATCCTGGGCCTCGGCCCTCTTGGCCCTGGCGATGAGGATGTTCTTCTTGCGAGAGGCTTCGTCGATCTTGTTCTGGAGCTCGCGAAGCGAGACCTTGAGCTTTTCGACGGAATCCTTCTGCGCCTGCCATTGGGTGAAGAGCTGAGTCGCGTAGCCCTCGTATTCCTGTTTTCGGACGAGAGCCTCCTTGGCCAGGTCGTCCCTATTGGCGCGGACGGCAAGCATGGCCTTCTTTTCCCAATCCTCGGCTTGGCTTTTATTCTCGGCGGCCTCGCGCTCGAGCTTTTTCTCGTCGGCGATGGCCATGGCGACGGCCTTCTTGGACTCGATCATCTGCTCGTTCATATCGAGGAGCAGCTGGTTCAGCATCTTCTCGGGGTTCTCTGCCTTGCTGATGAGGTCGTTGATATTTGAGGAGACCACGGTCTTGAAGCGGTCGAATATGCCCATATCTCGATCCTCCTAATCGTCTTTATAGCGCGAGAGCAGGGGATAGTGCTCGGAGAGCGCGAAGCCTATGGCGTCGAGCGAGGCCTCGAACTCTTTCTTGTCCATGGTATCGTACTCCAGCGTGTCCATAAGGACAACGTCGTCGCCGACGATCGCATAGGCGCCATGCAGGAGTCCGGAATAATTGAGCTTGAGGAGTTCGTGGAAAAAAGCCTCGCGCTCCTTGGACGGAACGCGCATCACCTTGGCCGTCAGGATGACGACCGGCTCGGCGTGAGATATGACGATTCCCGGCAGGCCTTTCCCTGCGTCTTCCACGAACCATGTTCCCTGCTGCGGCTCCTCGTAGGAAGCTCCGAGCGAGATAAGATAATCTTCTATCTTGTTGAGTCCCGGCATGCGTTCCTCCCCGCGTTCGTAAAGACGAAAGCGACGGTCCTAGCCCAGGAAGACTTGCCCCGAATTATCGATGGCGAGGATGGTCTTGCATTCGGAGCAACGGAATCGCCCTGGCCTCGAGGCCTTGAGTTTCTTGTTGCAGATGGGACAGGAGAAGATCTTGGGGAATACCGATGCGGTGGCGGTTTGGTCGCCCGCTTGGAAGAATGCCGTGGCCTCCTCCAAATTATCCTTAATATTGAAGAACTGGGAGAAGCCGAGCAACTGGAAGACTTCGTAGACTTTGGGCTGGATCTCGAGAAGGACTATATCGCCCCCCCGCGGTTTCACCGCCTTCAGGAAGGCGGTGAACGAGCCTATACCCGTAGAGGAAACGTAGTTGAGACCGCCGCAGTTGAATATGAGGCGGATGAAGCCGGCATCGATCGCCTTGCCCACTCGCTTTTGGAAAAAATTGGAGTTATATGTATCGATATAGCCGGTGAGGAAGAGAGCGAGGCAATTCTCCACCGGATCAACTTTTTGGAGACGGATCTTTAGGCTGTCATCCTTTTCGTCGTCGAAGCCGGGGACGATATCGTTATTGTTTGGCATAATGCTCCTCTCAGCCTCATAACCAACTAATCGCGTTCATTGTAAAAGCATATTAGTGCTCTCGTCAATGCGTTGTCAAATCGCGGTAACCTGCCTTCCTTATAAATATCGGCCCGGAACGGAGACAACTGTACGATGTCAGAAGGAAAGTCCACCGTCCAGCGTTATTATCGCCCCCGAGGCGAGGCAGGGATCGGCCGCGAGCAGATCGACGGCGGCCGAGGCGATCTCGGCCGGTTCGGCGAGGCGTCCGCCCGGGGCGCGCGATCTGAGGGCCGCCTTCTCGGCTTCGCCGAGGTACTCCGTGTCCGTGAGGCCCGGGCAGACGAGGACGCAGCCGACGCCCCGAGGCGCTCCTTCGGCGGCGATGGATTTGACGAGGACGGCGAGACCGGTCTTGGCCGCCGCGTAGGCCGCGTTGGACGAATAGGCCCTGATCCCGTCGGTTCGCGAGCCGCCGAAGAGGAGGATCCGGCCCCAGCCTCTCGAGGCCATCGCCGGTAGGTAGGCGGAACAAAGGGTTCCGGGCAGGGCGAGATCGAGCAGGGCGATACGCACCCAGTCGACGCGATCCGTGGCGGCGAGGCTCTTGCGAACGAAGGGGCCGAAGGCCACTACGAGGATATCGATATCGCCCAGGCCGGGCAGGGCGTCGGAGAGCCTCGCCAGGCCCGAGGAGGGATCGCCCAGGTCGAGCAGGAAACCTTCCGCTCCGGCCGCGCCGAGATCGGGCTTCGCGAACCTGGGTTCGCGCGCGAACCTGAGCTCGCGCGCGCGCCTGAGCTCGAGAAGAGTCGAGTCGAGCTTCTCGCGCGAGGAACCGCCGTGGACGACGACGTAGGCGCCCCTCGACCCGAGCTCGAGCGATACCGCCCTGCCGATTCCGCCGGAACCGCCCACGACGAGGGCCCGCCTTCCTTCGAGGGAAGGCTTTTCGCCTTGCGAGGTCTTCATGCCGCCTGTATTATTAGCGCCGTTTCTCGGGCAAGCGCAAGGAGAGGCCGTGGACGAGCCGGGACCATCGGGATTCGCCGATCTATCGGGATTTGCGGACCTATCGGGATTTGCGGTAGTGCTGTGCGGGGCGGAGGAAGGCGGGAACGTCGGCTCCGCCTGCCGCGCGATGAAGACGATGGGCCTGTCGCGGCTCGTGCTGGCGGGCTGCCCCGAATTCCAAGCCGATCGCGTCCGGATGATGGCGGTCCATGCCTTCGACGTATTCGAGTCGGCCGAGTCCTTCCCCGACCTAGCCTCGGCCCTCAGGGGCTTCTCTCTCTCGGCCGGCTTCACGAGGCGCCGCGGCGAGCGCCGCAAGGCCTTTTCGCTCAGCGCCCGGGACTTCGCCGCCCTCGCCCTGCACAGGCCCGCCGGCGGCGGCATCGCCCTCGTCTTCGGTAACGAGAGGACGGGACTCACCGAGCGCGAGCTCGGCCTCTGCTCTCTCGCCGTACATATACCGAGCTCGGATCTTTTCCCCTCGCTCAACCTCGCCCAGGCCGTGCAGATAGCCTGCTACGAGCTCAGGCGCCAGGCCATCGGAGGGAGAGACGGCGGCGCGGCGCCGGTTTCTCGCGCCGAGGTGGAGGCTTCGGTGTCGCGCATCGCCGGCCATCTGCGCGAGATAGGCTTCTTCAAGGTGATGCGCGATCGCGATCTCTCGGCCTTCCTGCGCGACAGCGCGGAACGCGCGGCCTACACCGCTTCGGAGCTGCGCTACTTCGAGTCGATTTTCCGCAAAGCCGCCGGCATGCTGCGCGCGGAAACGCGGAAGGGAGGCTGAAAGCGCCGCATCGACGGACGAGGCCATGCGCCGTCTCATCGAGGGCTCAGCCCGAGAAGGGGGTGTCCGTGACCGGCAGCCTCTCGAGATCGTAGGGCGTCGCCTGGTAGACGTAATAGTTGAGCCAGTTCGCGTACAGGAGATGGGCATGCGAGCGCCAGGTCATGAGCGGAGGCAGGCGCGGGTCGTCGTCGGGGAAATAATTGGCCGGCGCCTTGATGGGCAGTCCCCTCGCGACGTCGCGGTCGTACTCGGCCTTGAGCGTCAGGCGATCGTACTCGGGATGGCCCGTGACGTACACCTCGCGGCCGTCCTTCGAGACCGCGATGTAGGCGCCCGCCTCCTCCGAGGCGGATAGCAGCTTGAGCGCGCTCTCGGCCTCGATGTCCTCGCGCCGGACCTCGGTATGCCGCGAGTGCGGGGCGAGGAACACTTCGTCGAAGCCTCTCATGAGGGGCTCGTTGAGGTCGAGGGCCCGATGCTGGAAGAGCCCGAACATCTTTTCCGGCAGCGGATACTTCCTGATCCCGTAGCGGTGATAGAGCCCCGCCTGGGCTCCCCAGCAGATGTGCAGGGTCGACCATACGCTCTTCCGGGACCACTCCATGAGGGCCGAGAATTCCGGCCAATAGTCCACATCCTCGAAGGGAAGGTTCTCTACCGGGGCCCCCGTGATCACGAGGCCGTCGAAGCGCTCGTCGAATACGCGCTCGAGGGGCTCGTAGAAAGCCTCGAGATGCGCGATCGGAGTGTTCTTGGACTCGTGGCTGCCCATCATCACGAAACTGATATTCACCTGCAGCGAGGTGTTCCCGAGCAGGCGGAGCAACTGCGTCTCGGTGACCATCTTCGTGGGCATGAGGTTGACGACGGCGATGCGCAGGGGACGTATGTCCTGGTGGGCCGCCCTGTCGTCCGTCATTACGAAGATATTCTCGCCGGCGAGCTCGGTTCTCGCCGGAAGGTCGTTAGGTATCCTCACTGGCATCGGCTTTTCCCTCCCTCGACCTTGGATTGCATTTTCGTAAATACCTTGCAAGCGTAGCACCCGCCCTCGGCGGTCGCGCAGAGACGCCCGGTAAAGAACCAGCAGAAATGGCCCTCCTTCGCCACGTAGGCTATGCACTTCGAGCGCAGGTCCTCGGGGCAGTCCTTGGCAATCCAGCAGGGATCCTCGGCTTCGGCATTTCCATCGTTGAGCTTTATCAGAAGAAAGTACAGCAGGCGTTCGACATGCCCGGGAACCTTGCGCCATCCTTGCTCGTAGCTCTCGACGGCCTTCGACGAGAGTCCGAGGATTTCCGCGAGTTCTCTCTGGCTTTTGCCCAGCACGGCGCGAAGGCGGGCGAATCCGTCGCTGTCGACGCGATGGCCTTCGTCTCGACCGCCGTCCCCGGCCGAAATCACGGATATAGTTGCCTTTTTCAGTTTGGGCATCTTGACAGGTTTCCCCTGATTGCAACACAGTATTACCGCCACAGTGTGGTATATAAGTATATTAAGCGCAAGGGGGTAAACATGCATAACGCTCGTCGTATGGGGAAGCTCCTATGCGGGATGCAAGGGCCCCGCCGTAGCGCGGGGCATAGCGACCGTCCGAGAGCACTCATCGGCGACGCGTATGCGATCGCCAGCCCATAAGCATTCGGAGACAATCATGGCCAATGAAAATAGTAGGGGTTTCGAGACGTCCGCCATCCATGCCGGGCAAGTCCCCGATCCCGTCACCCTTTCTCGCGGCGTACCCATAACCCGGACCAGCTCCTTCGTCTTCAAGAGCGCCGAGCACGCGGCGAACCTTTTCGCCCTCAAGGAATTCGGCAACATATACACCCGACTGACCAACCCGACCAACGCGGTGCTGGAGGACCGCGTAAGCGCGCTCGAAGGCGGGGCGGCTTCGGTTACCGCCGCATCGGGTACGGCCGCGATCTTCAATACGATCGTCACCATCGCCAAGGTCGGCGACGAGATCGTCTCGGCCTCCAACCTCTACGGAGGCACGTATACCCTCTTCGACGCCATCTTGCCCGACCTGGGAATCAACGTCAGATTCGTAGATTCGAAGGACCCGCTCAATTTCGAGACGGCGATCACATCCAAGACCCGCCTTCTGTTCGTCGAGACCATCGGCAACCCCGCTCTCGATGTCGCCGACATCCCCGCGATCTCCGCGATCGCGAAGAAGCATCATCTTCCCCTCGTCGTCGACGCCACCTTTACTACGCCCTACCTGCTCAAGACCATCGAGCTGGGCGCCGACATCGTGATCAATTCCCTGACGAAGTGGATGGGCGGCCATGGTACCGCGATAGGCGGCATCCTCACCGACGCGGGCAGCTTCGACTGGTCCGATCCCAAGTTCGCGCTCTTTACCCAGGCGGACAAGAACTACCATGGACTGCGTTGGGCCATCGACCTTCCTCCCGAACTGCGCAAGATAGCCTTCGCGCTCCGCAACCGAACCGTGCCGCTGCGCAACATCGGGGCCTGCCTCTCTCCCGACAATGCCTGGTTCTTCCTCCAGGGACTCGAGACGCTGCACGTCCGGATGCCGAGGCATTCCGAGAACGCCCTGGCCGTGGCCGAGCGCCTCGCTAAGCATCCGAAGGCCGCGTGGGTCCGCTACCCGGGCCTAAAGGCCGATCCCTCCTACCCCGTCGCCTCGAGACTCCTCAAGAAGGGCTTCGGCGGAATGGTCGTTTTCGGGGTAAAGGGCGGGAAAGCCGCGGGCGAGAAGCTCATCGAAGGTCTTCAGCTATTCTCCCACCTCGCCAACGTGGGCGACGCGAAGTCCCTAGCCCTCCATCCGGCGAGCACTTCGCATTCCCAGCTTACGGAGGAGCAGCAGAAGGAGTCGGGACTCACGCCTGATCTCGTGCGGCTCTCGATAGGCCTGGAGAGCGTGGGGGACATAATAGCCGACCTCGACCAAGCGCTCGCGAAAATCTGAAAGGACCTCGATTTTTCGCCTTAAATAAGGGCCGCCCATGGCGTGGGCGGCCCTCGTTCTTCAAGCGATCGGAAGCGGAGCCTAGGTCGGCGACGGCTCCTCGAACAGCCAGGTCGAGAGATAGCGCTCGCCGGTGTCCGGCAGGATTACGACGACCGTCTTTCCGGCGCTCTCGGGCCGCTTCGCGATCTGAAAAGCCGCCCAGAGCGCGGCTCCCGACGAGATGCCGACGAGGATGCCTTCCTCCTTGGCGAGCTTGCGCGCGGTTGCGCCGGCGTCTTCGTGCTTGACGGTTATTATCTCGTCCACCGATGCCCGGTTGAAGACCTTGGGAATGAATCCGGCCCCGATACCCTGAATCTTATGCGGGCCCGCGCGGCCCTCGGAGATGACGGGCGAGTCGGAGGGCTCGACGGCGAAGGCTCGGACGCCCGCCTTCCTGGCCTTGAGCGCCTCGGCGACGCCGGTGATCGTGCCTCCCGTCCCGACCCCGCCCACGACTATATCGACTCGGCCATCGGTGTCGCGCCAGATTTCCTCGGCGGTGGTCCTGCGATGGATCTCGGGATTGGCGGGATTGTCGAACTGCATCGGGATGAAGGAGTTCGGCAGGGCGGCCGCGAGCTCCTCGGCCTTGGCGATCGCTCCCTTCATTCCCTTGGCTCCCTCGGTGAGGACGAGCTCGGCTCCGTATGCGGCGAGGAGCTTGCGGCGCTCGATGGAGAATGTCTCGGGCATCGTGAGGACGATGCGGTAGCCCTTGGCCGCGGCGACGGCCGCGAGGGCGACGCCCGTATTTCCGCTCGTCGGCTCGATTATGGTGGAGCCCTTCTTGAGAAGGCCGCGGCGCTCCGCGTCTTCGATCATCGCCAGCCCTATCCGGTCCTTGACGCTCGAGAAGGGATTGAAGGACTCGAGCTTGGCGAGAAGGGTGACTTTGGACTCGGGCCCCGGGGACCCGTCGAGAGCGTGGATCTTCACGAGAGGGGTGTTACCTATGAGGTCCGTGATCTTTTCGGCATATGCCATGCTATGATCTCCTTAGATGGAATAATCGGCGGTTCGAGGCGCGGCAGCGTCCTCGACGCTCACGCCCATGAGATATGTCCGTATGGCCTTCTCGAGGCCGGTCCATATCGGCAGCGTCGGACAGTCGGCCGAGCGCGAGCAGAGCTCCGGATGGTCCGTACACTCGAGGAGGGACGATTGTCCCTCCAAGGCCTCCACGACTTCCATCACGGCGATTTCGCCCGCCGAGCGGGCTAATACATAACCGCCCTTGGCCCCTCGGGCCGAGCGGATTATTCCCGCGTTGCGGAGCGGGATTACGAGCTTGGCGAGGTAGGTCTCCGGAATCTCCTGGCGTTCTGCGATCGACCCCAGATCGATCGGTCCTTCGGTCCCGTGCTGCGCGAGATCAATAAGGAAACGAAGCCCGTACCGCGAACGGGTAGATATGACGTTCACAATTCCCCCTAACCGGAGTAAGATAGTATTGTTTAAGGTTCGATTGAAAGTCAAGGGGATTTATGGTGGCGCATTCAAAATCATCCGCATTTTTAAATCGCCTCGATTACGTAGCTTTCGTTCCAAAGAGTCCATCGAGCACGGCTTTGGTCCCGGCCCCCGAGCCCATCGTGAAGAAATGGAGGCAGGGCGCGCCCGCATCCCTGAGGTCGCGCGCGAGTCGCACGGCCCATTCGATGCCCGCCGCTCGCTCCGCGGCGGGGCTGCGCGCCTCGCTGAGCGCCTGTACCAGGCCCTGAGGCAGATCGACGAAGAATGTTCGGGGTATGGAGGCAAGGGACTTCGCCCTGAGCACGGGCTTGATGCCCGGCACGACGGGAACCCGCAACCCAAGATCGGCGAGGCGTCGGACGAGTTCGGCGTAATGGCCGGCCTCGAAGACCATCTGCGTTACGACGAAGCCGGCGCCGGCCTCGATCTTCTCCTTCAAGCGCAGGATGTCGGTCTCGAGATTGGGAGCCTCGAAATGCTTCTGCGGGTAACCGGCCACTCCGATCGAAAAAAGCGTCGGCCTGCCCTCGGAAGGCGGCGTGTAGCGTCCCGCATTGAGCGAGGCCACGTGCGCGACCAAGTCGACCGCGTGCGCGTAGCCCTCCGTTCGGCTCTCGCAGGCCGACTTCCCGCCGCCGTTATCGCGAAGGAGGGGCGGGGAGTAGCGCTCGTCCCCGCGGACGACGAAGATGTCCCGGAAGCCCGCGTAATGGAGATCGATGAGAAGGTCCTCCATGGCAAGCCTGTCCGCCCCCGATGCGACCAGGTGCGGCATGGTCTGAACGCGGAACTCCTCGCGAATCGCCACGGCCGTCCCGAGCGTGCCGGGCTTCGTCCTGAGGGCGACGCGCGAAGGTCCTTCGCCGGAATCGGCCCAGGCCTGGCCGGCCGGATGATCGGTTACGCTGACGAAGGCGGGCCGATGCGGCATGATGAGCTCGACGGCCGCCTTTATTTCCTCTATGTCGCCTCCGCGAGCGGGGGGAATGACTTCGATCGAGATGCGGCCGCCTTCGGCCAGGGACTGAAGGACTCTATCCATGGCGGCATTCTATGCTATCTCGTCCGCTTTCGCGAGGGTCCGGCGTCGTTGACCAGGCCTTTCGAGGCGTCATAGAGTGGGTCATGCATAAGTACCTTATCGAAGGCGGATTCCCCGTCAGGGGAAGGATCAAGGCCAGCGGCAACAAGAACGCGGCCCTCCCCTGCATCGCGGCGACCGTCCTGGCCGGCGCTCCCGTCATTCTCCGAAACGTTCCGGAGATCGAGGACGTACAGGTCATGCTGGAGGTCCTCAGACAGCTCGGAGCCTCCGTCGAAGGGCTCGGGGGCAACGCCTGGCGGATCGATCCTGAGTCGCTCTGCCGCTCCGACGTCCCTCCCGAGCAGGCGCGCAAGGTTCGGGCCTCCATTCTTTTCGCCGGCCCCCTGCTCGCGCGTTTCGGTAAAGTCGAGTTGCCGCCGCCCGGCGGCGACGTCATAGGCCGTCGCCGAATAGATACTCACGTCCTCGCCCTCGAGGAGCTCGGGGCGCGCGTCGACATAGACGGAGCCATCCGCTTCGCGGCCGACAAGCTCGTCGGCGCCGACATCTTCCTCGACGAAGCCTCGGTGACCGGCACCGAGAATGTCGTCATGGCCGCCGTGCTAGCGGAGGGTCGCACGACGATCCGCAACGCGGCTAGCGAGCCTCACGTCCAGGACCTCTGCCGCCTCCTCGTCGCGATGGGCGCGCGCATCGCCGGCATCGGGTCCAACGTCCTCGGCATCGAGGGCGTCAGGGCCCTCGGCGGCGCCGATTTCTCGATCGGGCCCGACTACATGGAGATCGGATCCTTCATAGGGCTCACGGCGGTCACCCGCGGCGAGCTCGAGATAGAGGGCGTCGAGCCCGAGGACCTCCGGCCTCTCAAGGTCGCCTTCGGCCGTCTCGGGATCAGCTGGACGCTCAAGGATAAGCTCCTGCTCGTGCCCTCGGGCCAGTCCATGCGCGTCGTCGCCGATCTGGGCGGCCAGATACCCAAGATCGACGATTCGCCCTGGCCCGGATTTCCCCCCGATCTCACCTCGATAATGACGGTCGTCTCCACGCAGACCGAGGGTACCGTCCTCATCCACGAGAAGATGTTCGAGTCGCGCATGTTCTGGGTCGACAAGCTCATCGGCATGGGAGCGAAGATCGTCCTCTGCGATCCGCACCGCGCCGTCGTATCGGGGCCATCGCGGCTGCGGGGCGATTCCCTGACTTCTCCCGACGTGCGCGCAGGCATGGCCATGGTCATAGCCGCGCTATGCGCCGAGGGCACGAGCGCGATCTACAATGTCTATCAGATCGAGCGCGGCTACGAGAACATCTGCGAGCGCCTTCAAGGCGTAGGGGCCAGGATACGGAGGATCGAGGATCGCTGAGTCGGGCTCGGGGAGGCTTCCGGGCGATCTTTCGCTAGAACACGATATGATTGGCCCGGATTTCCTTCGCGTTGCCGGCCAGGACGATGGCGCGATGCACGATATTGCGAAGCTGTCGAATGTTCCCGGGCCAATGATAGCCGAGGAGCTTGTCCATCGCCTCTCTCGCCACGCCTACCCGTCCGCGCGACGCCAGCAGGGCGAAATGCGCGGCCAGATCGGCAATGTCCTCGCGTCTCGCGCGGAGCGGAGGCATCGATATGGTCAGCGTATTGACCCGATAGAGCAGATCGGAGCGAAAGCCCCCCTCCGCCACGGCCCGTTCGAGGTCTTTCCCGGTAGCTGAAACGAAGCGAAAATCGGCCGCGACGCTCTTGCTGCCGCCGAGGCGCCAGAACTCGCCCGTCTCGAGCACGCGCAGGAGCTTGGCCTGGAAGGAAAGGCTTGCCTCGCCGATCTCGTCCAGGAAGAACAGTCCGCCTCGGGCGAGCTCGAAGGCCCCCGGTCTCGCTACCGCGTCCGTAAAAGCCCCCTTTTCCGTGCCGAAGAGCTCGCTTTCGGCGAGATGCTCCGGAATTGCCGCGCAATTCCGAGCGACGAAGGAGCCGATGCCGCGTGGCGCGAGGTCCCGAAGGGAACGGGCGGCGATCTCCTTACCCGTACCGCTCTCGCCCGTGATGAGTACCGGATAGCCGGAGCCGGCATAGAGCCGGATGAGGTCCTCGACGGCCCTGATCGCCGCGCTGCGACCGATGAAGAGGCTCGGTCGGCCCGGGCCACGCAGGCCGGCGACGATGGTGGAGTCGATCTTTCGCCTGATGTCCTCGTAGTCGCAGGGCTTCGGCAGGAAATCGGAAGCCCCCGATCTCAGGCAATCCACGACGACCGACGGATCGACTTCGCGGGAAAGAACGAGGAGCGGGACTCCTCCGCTCTCCTCCGCGATCCTGCCGATAAGCTCGTCTCGACGATCGAAGGAGGGCGGAAGGCTGAGGACTATGGCGGCGGGCGCGCAGCGCCGGACGGTTTCGGGCGCCCGGCTTACTTCCGGGCAAAGGAGGACCCTATACTCTCCGGCCAGGGTCGACTGAAATGATCGAGCCTCCCTGGGATCGTCCTCGATGAGCAAAATCGTTTCCATGGCGAAATAGGGATACTAGAATTCGAATGGCCCGTTAACAACCAGATTTTTGCCTACTCCAGGCGCCTGCATGTAGACTTTTATCTACAAGACGGCGCCTACTTCCCCCACATTCGGGCCACTAGCAATAAGACGTTGTACCATAGATAGATAAACAATCTGTAGGCCTTCCAGGGCCTGCGGATCAAAAAGGGCATCCATTCGAAACCCTGGCGGAAAAGGGGTTTGGATGGTTTGGATCGTCGCTCCGCGAAGACCTCGAAGAGGTCGGAGCACCAGAGATAGATCCCGGAATTGAAGCGGGGAAGGTTCCGGGGGATCCATCTCTCGCGGCCGGGGACGCCCGTACCCACGAGGAGAAGACTCGGAGTGGCTTTCTTGACCGCTTCCACAATGGCTCCCTCCATGTGCTTCGGGTAGCGACCGGCGTAACGGCCGACGACGCGAAGGCCGGGGAAGGTGGATTTGATGTTGCCTTCGGCCTTTTGGATACTCGTCCTCGTCGAGCCGAGGAGATAGACCGATTTGCCGCGCTTCTCGAGGGCGGCGAGGAGCTTTACGACGAAATCGAAAGGCATGTAGCGGACGGGCTCCTCCCTGCGTAGGAAGCGCGCGCCCTTGGCGATCGCGAGCGATATCGGAAGCACCAGGCTGGCGCCGGCGATCATGGTGCGGAATTCGTCGGAGCGTCTCGCCCGCATGAGGTCCCACAGCGAAAGAAGCACGATCTGATGGTTTTTCCCGTCCGCGAACCGGACTACGAGATCTTCGATGCCTTCCTCGGGGAGGATATCCACGGCGACGCCAAGGACGGAGATGCGGTTCACGGGGGCTTGGGGATCCATGACGAGCGCTCCGACAGGATGATCTGGGCGGCGGCGACCGCGTATAACGCGGCCGTCTCGGCCCGGAGGACTGCGCCGGCCAGCCTCAAGGGCTTAAACCCTTCCTCAATAAGAAAATCGACCTCGTTTCGCGCAAAGCCCCCCTCGGGACCCACGCAGAGCGCAACCGATTCCGGCGCTCCGGTAAGATAACCGTGCATGGAAGACTGCGCAAGGGGAGCCTCATGGAGAAGTATTTTCGGATCCGAGGGCGAAAGGCCGCAGGCTTCAAGGGCCGCGGGCAGGTCCGGAAGCCTCAGGGGCTCGACGACCACGGTGCGGATGCCCGATCCCGATTGCTGGAGCGCTTCCCTCGCTATCCGCTGCCATCGCGACATGCGGCCCGCACCGTTCTCTTTCCCGGCCAGCGAAGCCCGAGAGGAGAGGAGGGGTAGGACCGAGGCGACGCCGGCCTCCGTGGCCTGACGGACGACGAGGTCCATTTTAGCGCCTTTGGGCAGTCCTTGGACGAGGAGGATCCTCGGGAGGGAATGGGAGCGATATTCTCCCTCATTGGCGGCCCCGGCCTCGGCGGGGGCAAGGTCGAGGACGAGACGGCCGGGCGCGGACTCCGCTACCGAGCAGGTCCAGAGTGCGCCCTTCGCGTCCCTACCCAAGAAAGTGTCGCCCGAAGCGAGCCTGAGCACGCGGGAGACGTAATGGGCGCGGCGTCCCTCGATGAGGCAGCTTGAGCCGCCATCCCAGTCCTCCGGGAGGATGAACTGCCGCATCGCTCGCCGGGACCTAATTGCCGGGCGTCGGCGCCGGGAGGCCGGCCTTGCCTGTCGCGTCGGCCGCCTTCCCGGTTTCCGCCTGGGTCTTGGCCGCCGCTTTCTTGGCCTCGACCAGTTCCTTGACGGATTTCGCGTTGGCCAGCAATTGTCCGTAATTCGGATCGTCGAAGAGCTTGATCGCCGCGTTGAGGGGCGAATCGAACTCGAGGTCGTAGACCGGGGCGGTCTTGTCGCGATTGAGCTGGTTCTTGATCAGCAGCTCGAGCACCCGTTCAGGGAGGGCGAAGCTCTGTCCCAGGCTGGCCGCGAAGGCGTCGCGTTGGGCGACCGAGGCGTCCGGTTGGGCCTTGGCGAAGGCCTCGATCTTGCCCGAGTCGAGAAGCTTGGCGAGGTCGGCGGTTTGGGCATCGCTGAGATCGGGTTCCTTGACCTCGAGGTCCGGAGGGATGCCGGTCTTGTCGATGTTCTCGTCGCTCGGGGTGTAGTATCGGGCGGTAGTCATTTTGTAGCCCGTCGTATCGATGGGGAAGATCTGCTGGACCGAGCCCTTGCCGTAGGTATTCTCGCCGACCAGGTAGGCGCGTTTGTTGTCCTTGAGCGCGCCGGCCAGGATCTCGGAAGCCGAGGCCGAACCCCTGTTGATGAGGAGGACGAGGGGCTTGTCCTTGGGAACGAGCAGGTCGGGCCCTGCCCGGCTCACGGAATTTTCGAAAGGATCCCGTCCCTTGGTGGAGACGATGACGCCTGAGTCGAGGAGATCGTCGGATATTCCGATTACGGCCTGGAGCAGCCCGCCGCCGTCGTTGCGAACGTCGATGATGAGGGCGCGATAGCCGGCTTTGTCGAAGGTCTTGATCGCGTCCTCGAAGGCGGATTTGGTCGACGCGGTGAATTCGATGATGCGCAGATAGGCTACATTCCCCGCCTGTGTCGGGATGAGGGCGGACTTTACGGTAGGGATCTCCACTATCGCCCTCACGAGGACCGCGTCGAACTCGGCCTCGCCCCTGCGGATGGTGAGCGTGACCTTACTCCCCGGTTCGCCTCGGATTTTCTGCTGGGCCTCGAAGGAACTGAGCGGGGCGGTAGTCTCTCCGTCGATCTTGACGATAAGGTCGCCGGACTTGAGACCGTATTTGGCTCCCGGCGTATCCTCGATCGGCGACACTATCTCGATGTACCTCGGCGCGTCGTCGGCAGCCTTGGGATCCTTGGCCTGCTTGTCGATATAGAGCCCGACGCCTCCGAATTGGCCGGAGGTGATGTCGGTCATGTCGCTCAGCATGTTCTCGTCGAGAAATACCGAATAGGGGTCATTGAGGGCCTCGAACATGCCCTTCATGGCGCCCTCGTAAAGCTTTTTCGCATCGGGCTGATCGACGTAGTTCCGGAGGACGAAGCGGAAGGTGTCCCCGAGCTCGCCTAGGTAGCGCCTCGTGTCCGAGTCGGAGGCCCCTGCGGAATCGGCCGCCTGAGCGACGGCCTGGGGAACTGAAAGAGCGAGGGCCGACACTAGGATTATCGCCGCCCCGACGGCGCTCCAGGCCGTCCTATGCCCAATGTCCTTGTTGCTCAACGTGGATCTCCCTTTCCGGCAGCCGAAGACCGAGAGTCTCGGCCAAACAGTTGAACCGTATGATGGAAGATAGCACGAAGATCGACTCCTGCAACATTACCGGGACCCGTCTTCTTGACGGGGCCTACCGGCCCAAGTACACTTGGACGATATATGAGACGCAGGGCAGTTCACCTCATGGCGGCGATCGCGGAATCGCTCCGCTTCCTCGCCATAGTGTTCCTGGCCTTCGACCTGGACGTCCTTCTCGGCCCGAGCGCCTCCAGCCTTCTCCGCTATGCCGCCGCCCCTCAGCTTCTGTTCGTGGCCGGTTTTTTTTTCCTGTGGCTGGATCCTGGACGCTATGACGCATACAGGTCTCTGCTGATCGTAGGCAAGCTGGCCTCGATCGCCTGCTTTATCCCTCTGGCCCTGGCCCTCGCGCGCGACCCCAAGACCTCGGCGGTATCTCTCGGCGTTCCCGGTCTCGGCGGGATCCTGGCTTCTCTCATCGTCGTCGTGGATATCGCGAGCCTATCGGTCCTCGCCCTGGTAAAGCGGATAGAAGGCATGTAATGCGGATCGTACCCATCGCGAGCGGCAAGGGCGGGGTCGGCAAGTCCATGGTGGCGGCCAACCTGGCGGTAGCCCTCTCGCAGGCAGGTCGAAGGACCGTCTTGGCCGACCTGGATCTCGGCGCCTCGAACCTCCATCTCATCCTCGGCATCGCCGCGCCGAAGACCGGCATAGGCACCTTCCTGTCGGGGTCGCCCCAGGGCGCGAGCTTCGAAAGCATCGTCCTGGGTACCGATTACCCCAACCTGCGTTTCATACCCGGGGACGCCGAAGTGCCCGGCCTGGCGAACATAAAGACCTCCCAGAAGAATCAGCTCGTCAAGCGCCTTCTTTCCCTCGATGCGGACTACCTCGTTCTCGACCTGGGCGCCGGCACCGGCTCCAACATCCTCGATTTCTTCCTCATGAGCGCGCATGGCCTCGTGGTCACCGCTCCTACCCTTACGGCTACCCTCAACGCCTATCTTTTCCTGAAGAACGCGGTCTTCCGCCTCCTCTATGGCGCCTTCGGGCAGAAGTCGCGCGCCTTCGAGCATATGGAGACGCTTCGCAAGGACGGCGCCTCGCTGAGGACCGCCTACATCCCGGCCATACTCGACCAGGTCCGCGATATCGACCCCGATCGCTGGGCGATCGCGAACGATCGAATGGCCCGCTTCAGGCCGCGTCTTCTCATGAACATGCTCGAAGACCCCAAGGACGCGGAGAAGGCGCAGAAGATCCGCCGCTCGTGCAAGGAATACCTCAACATAGAGATCGAGCATCTCGGCATCCTCTACCGCGACGAGCTCCAGGACGTCGCACTGGGGAGCAGGATCCCCATCATTCGTTATAAGCCGCAGTCGGTGCTCTCGCAGGCGCTGTACCGGACGGCCGATAAGCTCCTGTCCTCGGAGGACGAAGAGGACATGTCCCTCTCCCTCGCCGAGATCGAGGGCGGCTATCGCACCGCCGAGCTCGAAGCGGAGGCCGATTTCGGTGCCAAGGCGGCCTACGTCGAGGAGCTTCTCTCCTCGGGCGCGCTCACTACCGGCGAGCTCGTCGAAGCGATCCGCGGCCAGCAGTTCGAGATCGACAAGCTCAGGCGCGAGAATCAGTTCCTCAAATACAAGCTCGCGAAGGCCCTCGAGCAGGGCTTCGCCGGCTAGGCCCAGTCATGTCCCCGAGCGTAGCCAAGGGCGTCCTCGCGCTCGCCATAGACGAAGACGAGCTCGAGGCGAGCCTGATCTTCACGCCCGACAAGGACGGGGCCGAATGGACGGCCGAGAAGGTCCTGCGAGTCCTCATGGACGCGCGGATAGGCGGTTATAATCAACGGCGAGCCGAGGATCTCGTGCAGAGGCTCGGGCGCGCGAAGGGCAAGGTCAAGGAGATCGTCGCCTCGGGAGTCGCGCCGGAGCCGCCTAAGCCGGAGTCGCCCGAGTGGGCGGATATGCCCATGCCGCAGGAGCTCGCCGCCCTCGCCGAAAGCGTCGCCGCCGAGGCTCCTCCTCCCGTTCTATATAAGGTCAGGATCGAGTCCGTCAAGGTCGAGAAGACGGTGAGGAAAGCGGCGGCGCTGCCCTTCCTTCCCCCCAAGCTCGAGAAAGTGCAGACGATCGAGAGGCGGGAGAAGCGCGAGCAGGTCTTTCCCGACACGACCCTCGTCCGGACCGGATGGGCGCGGCGCGGCGAGCGCGTGGGAGTGCTTTCGCAGGCCAAGCCCGGAAAGCCGGGGAAGACTCTTTTCGGCAAGCCCCTCCAGCCGCCTTCCGAGGACGGCTACTTCCTGACCGGACCCGGCATCCTTCGCAACAAGAGCGAGTTGCTGGCCGATTGGGACGGCGTCGCGAGGATCGGCGAACGCTGGGTCGACGTCGTACCCATCCCCCGGCACGGCTGGTCCGTGGAGCCTTCGCCGGACGGCGCCACCTATTTCCTGAACTACAGCCCCGGCGATCCGCGACTGCCCGGGCCGGGGCCGATGGAAATACTCGAGAAGGCGAAGGAACTCGGCGCGACGGAGGACGGCCTCGTCGAGGCCCAGGAGATATCCTCGGCCCTCGAGCGCGCCGTTTCGAGCGGAGACGCATTGCTCAGCTGGAGCCTCTCCAGGGATAGGGATGCCAAGATTGGGATCACGGTCAGCCCGGACGGCGTCAAGGCCAGGCTATCGATATGGAAAGGAAGGGGGAGAGGGAAGCCTCTCGACCTTTCCGCCTTGAGTTCGGCCCTCAAGGCTTCCGGAGTCAGGGGCTTCAAGCCCGACGAACTCAAGAAAGACGTGCTCGCCTTCTACAGGGGCAAGGATCCCGAGCTTCTCGACTATCCCCTCGCGGAGGGACGAGCCCCCGAGCGGGGAAAGGGCAGGGCTCTCGTCCTCGCGGTCTCCCTCCTCCCGGAGGCGAAGGCCTCCGAGCTGCGCGAGCGTCTCGCGGGGCATCCGGGGATCGCCAAGGCCCTGTCCAGTCTCGCCGAGTTTCCGATCGACCAGGCGACGAAGATAGCCCAGGTTCAGCCGGGGCAGAAGCTGGGCGATATTCCGCCATCGATAGTCGGCCAGGAGGGCGTCGACGTCTACGGCAGGCCGATCCCCGGGATCGCCGGCAACGATCCTTCCATAAAGACCTACGAGAACATAGACTTCGGCAGGGACAAGCTGGTCGCGGCCGTAGGCGGGCTTCTGCTCGCCGACGAGATGGACAAGGCTTGGAGGCTGCGCGTCCTGAGTTACCGCGACTCGATCATCGATGTCTCTGTGGCGTCGGACTCGATGTCCGCCGCGGTGACCCTCGTCGCGGAGGAGGGTTTGGGCTCGCCGCTGTCCGTGGAGAAAATTCTCTCGGCCCTCTCGGAAAAGGGCGTGAAGCAAGGCCTCGAGCCCTACTCCATAGCGGAGGCCGTCGCCGATGCGCGCGCGGGCAAGCCGGTGCTCAAGAAGGTGGTGGCTAGGGGCCGCGCCCCCCGCGCCGGCGGGAGCGTGGAGACCACGTGGCTCGTACACAAGGCGACGGGTGCCCTCTACTCGGTACAGGCCGGAAACAGGGTGGACTTCAGGGAGCGCGACACGATGACCCGCGTCCAGGCCGGGGACCCGATACTCAGGCTGGGCAAGGCCGGAGACGCGGGCGAGGACGGAATCGACGTGCTGGGGCGCCCGGTCAAGTCAGGTGGGGCGGATTCCGCGGCCCCGCCGGAGCACGACGAAACGGTTCGCGAGGAGATGGCCGAGGACGGATCGATCGCGTATATCGCGAACGCCAGCGGGGAACTCGTCGTCGACGGGGTCTTCGGCTCGGGCGGCAGGGTCTCGATTCGCGAGCGGCTGGCGATCCAGGGCGACCTGGGCCCGGCAACCGGGAACGTCAAGTTTCCCGGCCTCGTCCAGGTTTCCGGCTCAATGCTCGCCGGGTACTCGCTGGTCGCGGGCGGCGACGTCTCGATAGCCGGGGCGATCGAGGCATCCCTGCTCTCGAGCGACGGCGCGGTACGCATCGCGGAAGGGATAAAGGGCGCGCGCAAGGGCACTATCCGAGCGAGGCTCGGGATAGAGGCGGCCTTCGCGGAACAGGCCCTCCTCCTCGCCGTCGAGGACATCAAGCTCAAGACCGGCTGCGTCCTGTGCAACGTGAAGACCAACGGCCGCCTCGTAGTCGCGGGCGAGAGAGGCTCCCTCATCGGAGGCCTCTGCAGGGCGCGCAAGGGCATCGACGTGGCCGTCCTGGGCTCGGAGAACTACGCCAAGACCGAGGTCTCCTTCGGCCAGGACTACCTCGTCGCCGACCAGATCGACGCCGAGGGCCGCGAGATCGAGAAACTGAAGGCGCTCATACTGCAATCCGACCGCACGATGGCCGAGCTCGAGAGAGCGGGCGCGGGGCTCGACCGGATACGGCAGGATAAGGTAAAACTAGTCAAGCTGCTCGAGAAGCGGACGCATAGGATCTTCGACCTGCGGGAGAAATTCGAGGCGCATGTTGTCTCCGAGGTCAGGGTTCGAGGCACCGCCTTCCCGGGAGTAATACTCGAAAGCCACAACCGCTTCTTCGAAGTCAGGACCAAGAAGGCCAAGGTAGCCTTTTCCTTCGATCAAGCCTTAGGCCGCATAATCGAACGGCCTTTATAGGAGGGCTCATGCCCGCAGCCATGCAGTTCCCGACCTGGATCAAGCCCGAGATAATACCCGGCCTGCCCCTCCGCTGGTACGGCCTCATGTACGTCGTCGCCTTCGCGGCCACCTGGTTCCTGTTCCGCTACGAATCCAGGCGAAGGGAGGCCCCGTGGACGGTCGAGGAGTCGGAGGGCTGGTTCTTCTGGGCCATCGTCGGCCTCCTCATAGGCGCCCGCATCTTCGGCACCCTCGTCTACGATCCCACCGGCTACTACCGCTCGAGGCCTTGGCTGATCTTCTGGCCCTTCGACGAGAGCATGCGCTTCACCGGCTTCCAAGGGATGTCCTACCACGGGGGCCTCGTCGGCCTCATCGTCGCCACCCTCGCGTATTGTCGCGCGAAGAGGCGGAGCTGGCTCGCCTTCGCCGACGTCATCGCGGTGTCGGCTCCCCTGGGCTACACCTTCGGTCGATTGGGCAATTTCATCAACGGAGAGCTTTGGGGCAAGGTCACCTCCTCGCCCATCGGCATGATTTTCCCGTCGGTGCCGGAGACCGGCCGATTCAAGGCCAGCTTGCCCTGGGTACAGGAGGCGGCCACCAAGGCGGGCATCCGGCTCAACTCGATGAACGACCTCGTCAATCTTCCGCGCCATCCTTCCCAGCTCTACGAGGCCGTCTTCGAAGGCTTTGCCCTGTGGCTCGCGCTATGGATCTTCGTCCGAAAGCGCAAAGGCTTCCGCGGCCTCGCTACCGGCATCTACGCCATCGGCTATGGAGCCATCCGCTTCGTCATAGAGTATTTCCGCGAGCCCGACCAGGGCATGGGCTATATACTCGGGGACCGGAGCGCTCCCACCTATATCGTGACGAGTCCGTTCAATTTTTCCACGGGGCAGGTCTTCTGCGCGGCGATGATCGTCGGCGGGGCGCTCTTCCTCTTTTTCGCCCATAGGGCCGCCGAGAGGGCCGAGACGGGGAATGGCGCGCCCGGCTCGCATGACGCTGCCGCGACGGCGCGGAGGCTGCGCAAGAAGATCAAGTAGCGCCGAAGGCTTCGAGTGAGGAGAAGCCCGGGGCCTTATCCGAATATCCCGCTTTTCCCCGAATAGCGCAGCCAACGTCCCGCCTTGGCCCTTTTCGCGTCATCGAGCAACGCGATGGCGTAGCGGGCGGCTCGCTCGCTCTGGCCGCTCGCGTCCCGCAGCCCGAAGACCGACCAGGAAGCCCCGATCGCGGCCGAGAAGAGTCCCATGCCCAAGCCTTCGAAGGCTCCATCGGCCATCGCGGCGACCGGTCCGACGGCCGCGTCGCGGGGGCACTCGGGGGCGAAGAGGAGGAGGGAGCCGGCCTTGCGCGACTCGAAGCGGCGGACGAGCTCGCGGGCGAGATAGAGGGGGCCCGCGCAGCGCTCGTCGACCAGGCCCGCGAGCTCGCCAGGCTTGCCCGAGAGGAAATCCGCCTTGGCGTCGGCGGGGTCGAATACGAGGACGGCCGCGTCCAGCTCTCCCAGGGCGTTCGTCGCCGAAAGGACGAGGGAGGAGGCGGACACGTAGGACCGCGGATCGTAGGCGAGCGTGACGGCGCTCGTGCGCTTCCCCTCGGCCGGGGCCGGTCCGCGCGCCAGCGCAAGAGCTACCGACCAGCCCTCCGCGCTCGCCTCGGCCGCGAGCGCGGCCGCGAGCGGCCCGTCGAAGGGGGCGATCAGGATTGTCTTTGCCACGCCGCCGAGTGTACTATGCCGCCATCGTAGCCGCAACACTCCATGATGCTTTCGGCGATTCGGGCGGCTCTCGGTAAGCCATTCTCGCGGAGGCGCAGATGCTGGTCGGCCTGGCCCAGGTTAATACGGTGATCGGCGATTTCGAAGGCAACCTCGCCAAGATGCTGGATTTCGCCGCGGCGGCGGTCGGCCCGGCGGGCGCGGTCGCCCGCTCCGGCCCGCAGGGCAAGGTCGACCTCCTCGTCTTCCCCGAGCTCGCCCTTTGCGGCTATCCCCCCATGGATCTGCTCGATCAGGACTCCTTCGCCGAGGCTAACCTCGCGGCTCTCCGGCGCCTGCAGCATGGATTGCCTCCCGAGCTCTCGGTCGCCGTCGGCTACGTCGACCGCAACCGCGCGGGCCGCGGCAAGCCCCTCGTCAATGCCGTCGCCTTGCTCCGCGGAGGAGAGCTGGTCTTCGCCCAGGCCAAAACCCTCCTTCCCACCTACGACGTCTTCGACGAGGCGAGGTACTTCGAGCCGGCCCGCGAGCGGCGCGTCACGGAGATCGCCGGCAGGCGAGTCGGCTTCGCCATCTGCGAGGATATCTGGTGGAGGAATCCTCCCATGCCCGGCCTTCGCTACGAGGTCGATCCCGTCAAGGAGCTCCTGGACGCGGGGGCCGAGATACTCGTCGTGCCGTCGGCTTCGCCTTTCGCGTCCGGCATCCTCGAGGAGCAATACGTCTGAACCAGACGCCAGCAGAGCAAT
>CAVZVX010000052.1:0-21465 GCA_963778775.1 uncultured Spirochaetota bacterium
CGCCATATTAAGTTGACTGTTTCTTGCTCTTGATTGGCAACAATGCGTAATTCCAGTCTCCGTGGAATTTTGCTCGTTTGATATTCAACGCTGCAAGTTCTTCGTCGCTGACGGTCAACCCTGTCTCGTAGCTTTGCGTGTCGAGTGCTGCCCGAATCTTCAGACCGGAAGCTGTAGTCGTGTTCGCGATCAGCTGGACAATGACCTCGTGGCTGACCAACGGACGCCCTCGCCAGTTCTGTGTTATATGACTGAACATCCTGTGCTCGATCTTGTTCCATTTGCTTGTCCCAGGAGGGAAGTGGCGGACATAGATCGGCATCTTGAGCTGGTTCGCAAGGTCCTGGAGAGCAACCTTCCAAAGCCGGCATCGGCTTCCATTGCTCCCACCGCCATCGGCCGTGATAAGCAGGGCTCGTGCCGATGAGTATCGTTTGGCTCCCATTTTCTTCCACCAACGCCTGATGGCTTCGGCGGCGAAATGGGCCGTGTCATGATCGATACCGACGCTCACCCAGCCCTTATTCTCAGTGATGTCGAAGACTCCGTAAGGGATCGCCTTGCCAAGTTCCTTGTCGATGAAGTCGTAGACGTTGACGGTTTCTGGCTCTCCCTTGGGCCGCCATTCCTTCCCACCATTGCGGAATTCGCCCACCAGCTCTTTCTTTTTCGTGTCGACGGAGATAACAGGTTGACCGGATCGCTGAAATTTCTTGACTGTGGCGTTGATGTACTCGAACTGAGCATCCCTGTCCGGATGGGATCCTCCCTCCTTGGTCTTCCTGTTACTCTGGAGGCTGAAACCTTCTTCATTCAAGAGTCGCCCTACAGTTCGGGGACTGACGGCGTGGCCAAGTTCCGTGAGAGCTTCCGAGAGATTGGTGGTGCTCAGGCACGTCCATACCAAAGGTGACATAGGGTCTCCCCGTGTCACCGGGTCAACGAGGTCGAGCAGCTGTTTCTTCAGATCGGGATCGTTGTCGGTCGAATGCTTTCGGCCGCCACCGGGATTTCTTATACGAGTGCTTGGGGCTTCTTCAGGATGAGCCTTTCGAGCTGCAAGTTCGCGCTTGCCCCTCCTGACCGTGGTTGGAGACATCCTGGTTGCCGAACATACTGCTGTCAGTCCACCTGGTCCGATTGCATTCGCTTCGGCGGCTGCCCACTGCCTACGCATCCGCTCATCCATGAGAGGCGCAAGAGCAATATACTTCGAAGTAATGCCTTCGATCAGTCCCGAATCCAGCATACATCATAGTATAATTAATTAGCATCATAGTCAACTTGTTTTGGCGCGCCGCCTAAGGATACAAAGCGGATCTCGGGCCGAAGGCCTGATGGATTAGCGAGGCCCCTCGCAATCGACAGGACCCCTGCCTTGAGGGCGGCGACGATTCATTTTGCTTATTCGTCGCTGCGCGAACGGTATACGAGGGCATGTACAACGCTCGCTGCGCTCGCTAGGGCGATAGGAAATATATTGTATATAGTCGCGTTCCGCGACTACGCCACCCCCTTTTGACGATCCCCCTCTTCATGGGCTATGATGGCACACTTTCGTCTACAGAAGAGGTCACCGGCATGGCAGAGAAGATCACCCCCCGCGGCGCCGACTACTCCCAGTGGTACATCGACATCGTCCTCAACGCGAAGCTCGCGGACTACAGCCCGGTCAAGGGCTGTATGGTGGTGAGGCCGCGGGGCTACGCGATCTGGGAGCGACTATATAAATTTTAGCTAATATGATAGGATGAAATCCGAATGGCCGATCCTTCGGAAGAGTATATGCTGCAAGACCGATGCTATTATCTGCCAAGAGATTTCGAATATGCCCAAATTCTTTATGATTTAGCTTTTCTATTGGAAATAGATGCTCTAGTTCTTAATCAAGCTCCGCCTAAATACAGAATATTTTCGCTATTTAATGCCGCCCAAGGGATTGATGGATATAGCTCCGACATTGCCCTTTGGCTCAAAGGCAGCCTAAAAGACAATGATTTGGCATATCTACCATCGTCAAGAATAAAAAAATACCTCAAGAGCATTGATGCTATTGGGACCATAGATGAACTCAATGAGTTACTCAAAAAAACGGGTTACTTCCGTTGCCTACGTTTGCGCTCGCTACGCGGTCTTGGCAAAACTCGAATCGCAGAATCAGTAACAATGACTTCCCCTTCAGAGCAATGGCTCGCCGATGCTTCCGTTTCAACGGGGCTTTCAAAGGATGCTATTCTATCCATCATTAACGATAAAATTCCGCACTCCTGGCAGACGCCTCATGTGATTCCACCTTTGCTTCGATTACTGCACGATGTTGAAGACCTTAGTGAAACAAGGCTGCGGTACAGCTTAGATGGAATAAAGTCAGTTTTCGAGCCTATTGTCAGCGAAGTCAGCGTTAGAATAGCGGCTGAAACGCCCACACAGATCGAGAGACTTGTACGGAAGGCCTTAAAAGGGCAAAAAATGTTCACCGAGAAGCCCTCTAATAATAAGGGAGGAATCTGCATAGTTCATAGGATGGGCTGGTCTGCATTCATCTACGATGAGTGCGATACTGGAGTTTACTCGAGTATCGAAAATATCGCCCGCTCTTTCGATCCATTGAGCCTTGCCCCATCAGGGCTGCTAAAAGGAGACTTACATGTGCACAGCGCATGGTCAGATGGGATTTCATCGATATCCTCAATTGTTGAGGCCGGATCTGCATTGGGGTATGAATATATCGCGATTACAGATCATAGCAGATCATCGAAGATTCAAGGAGGATTGACACCGGCAGAATGGCTTCAACAGGCAGGTTCCATTGCCAAGCAGAAACCAGCAATAAGTGTTCTTCACGGTATAGAAGTTGATATTTTGAAAGATGGCGAATTGGATCTTCCGCTCAATATACTAAACGCTGCCGACATCGTGGTCGCCTCTGTACACTCCGGCTGGTCCTCCGACCAGGTGGAAAATACTCGTCGATTGCTCAGTGCGATTGAATCGGGCGCCATAGACGTACTTGGGCATCCGACCGCGGCGATTATTGGAAAACCCGGGAAGCCAGATTATGTGCGTCCCCCGATCAAGGCAGAATGGCCCAAGATATTTGAGCGTTGCGCGAAATGGAAAGTAGCACTCGAATTCAATTGCTTTCCTTCGCGATTTGATCTTTCTCCAACGCTCGCGAGACAAGCCCTGGCCGCAGGTTGCTGGATTAGCCTCGGTTCTGATTCGCACTCCGTATCGCACCTACAGCATTTACTCTTCGGAGAGCGAGTCGTTGAGGAGATTAAAGAGAATCGATTTTTAAATTTGCTGTCCTGCGATGAACTGAAGGAATGGCTTCGAGAAGCGAGAGAAGTAAGGGCAATGCTGCCAAAGTCCGTCTCGCGAAAACAGCCAGAGCTCGATCTTGCCGACACGTCAACCACGGGATGCATAATATCAGCGACGCTGGGCAAGCCTGAAGAAATTCCCGACGGTTCCCGTGTGATAGGGCTAGACCTCACCGCCAGCGCAAAGAAAGCCACCGGCGTAGCTCTCCTTGATGGCAAACAAGTTCAGACATGCTCGATAGACACCGA
Source organism: uncultured Spirochaetota bacterium (assembly GCA_963778775.1). Classification (GTDB taxonomy): domain Bacteria; phylum Spirochaetota; class Spirochaetia; order Treponematales; family Rectinemataceae; genus UBA1306. The sequence continues at coordinate 3,576 of CAVZVX010000052.1, forward strand.
CGATGAGCTACTGGCGTACATCCGCAAACACCAACCCCGGATCGTGAGTATCGACTCTCCCTTGGGACTGCCCGGCGGTGGCGCCGAAATAAAAAAAAGTGCTGGTATCGTCAGACTGGCAGAAAGCGACCTGGCCAGCATCGGCATCCCGGCTTACCCTGCACTAATTGACTCCATGAAACCGCTTACTCTGAGAGGGATCGCGCTAAAGCAGAAAATCGAGAGTCTCCACCCCGCTCCGGTGGTTATCGAATCGTATCCCGGTGCCGCTCAAGATATTCTAGCTCTGCCACGCAAGCAGCGCGGGCTAGAGCTCTTGCGTGAAGGCCTTAGGGGAATCGGGTTGAATGGACCGGGGCTCGATGCAAAATCTCATGATGAGATCGACGCGATAACCTCAGCCCTTGTCGGAAGATTTTATGAGAGCTCCAACTACATACCCATGGGCATGCCCTCAGAAAGTGAGCTCATCGTACCCGCGATGAGACCACTATTATTCGAATCACCGCTGATTATTTGCTTGGCTGGAAAGACGGGAGCCGGGAAGTCGACAGTAGCCCGCTACCTCTCTGTCTTCTATGGGCTAAAATGGCTTAAGACAAGGGAACTAATTCGAGAGTTGCTGATCGATGACGCGACAGCATCGCAGGGCGAGCGATTGTTCAACCGGGTCGTCGATCCTCAGAATATCACTGAAGCCGATCTACGCGAATTTGGCGGGGTAGTATTGAGAAAATACAAACAGAAACCGCTTCGCATGAAGCTGACGGCCAAGATCATCAACGCCGAAAACTCATTAGTGATTGATTCTGTGAGAGCATACTCGGACATCGACTGGTCCGCGCTCAGTGAGGCACATCCAATTATATGGCTTATCGATTGCGATGAGAAAACCCTTCAGTCGCGACTCATTAATAGGTCGAAGCACGGAGTCAAAAAACCGACCACGGCTAGTCCAGTAGATGCAGGGGTAGCGGAGCTCATTCCACGAGCCGATCTGAAAATCGTGAACAACGCAAGTCTAGAGGCGCTACGTTGGGCGGTGGACGATACGTTGTTCTTCCATGTGAAGATTACAAGAGAAAGTCTATAATGAGTTCATCTCTCGCGTCATTGTAGCTGTGAGCTTTTTTGTTGAATCAAATAACGTTTATATACAGTATCAGCTTGCTCCCCCGACTCTGATGACTTTGATTTGCTTAAAGTAATTGTCTTCTCAAGCTCCTTGATCGTTTTTTTAAATTCATCTTCGGTAATAGTATCTATATTGCGCAATTCCCCAATACTGTTTTCTGTTAGTATTTCGATGAATCTTTTCGTCTCCGAAAAAGTAAGGCGATTGAGAGTATCCTTGACAGGCTCTTCTAGGTTGTCGAATGACTCAAGTTTATGTTTTAGTTTTTCCACCTCTTGCCTGCAATTCATTTCTTTTACAACAATCGCTAATTCATCAAGAATCCTATTCCAAGAAGGAGGACCGACACAAAGGAGAAGATCAAACCTACCTGGCCTTTTTATCGCTGGATCGAATGCGTCTAGGTCGTTCGTTGCAAAGAAAAAAACAGCCTTCGCATCGTCGTGTAATTTTGCAAGCTTTGGGAGCATGCTTGTGGTCAGGAATCTACTGGTAAGGTCGAAAGGCTCGTCTTTATTGTTCCGTGTATGAACAAGAGCATCCATCTCATCGAAGAATAGGACGACCCTAGAGAGATCCTCAAAGTCTTCGAAAATCTCTTTTGAGCGCGCGTAGATATTATCTATCCCATTGGTAAGAAAAGCCGAAGGATCAATCTCAATAAGTGGCCATGTTAGTTTACTAGCCAAGGCCCGGACAAACTGTGTTTTCGACGTACCTGGAGGCCCAAATAGCAACACAGACCGCCTCCCAGATAATTTTCCTGGAGCATTTTCGGGGATTTTCTCGGCACCATGAATAATGAATTTCTCTAAAGTTTTTTTTACTGTCATATCCGTTTCTCTAGGGATTATAACATCAATATCGATTATTCTCTCCCACTGTTCATTTCCTGGCGGCAATTGTCTTGCCTTGTATTTCTGCAATAGACGTGCCTGTATTACCTTTGTCATAAATTGACTGACTTCCCATAAAAACATATATACAACTGCAGTTGCCCAGGATTCAGGCTCTCCAGCGGAAAGCGACTTCAATTGACCACCCGAGTTCCAACCCTCATATTCTTGTGTAGTATCATCTCCTAAGTATCTAAACCGCATGCGATTCTCAGAGCACCATTGCAATGCGTTATCGATATGTTCGAGGCTATTTTCATTAATCAGAGAAGATAACAAGACCTGTTCGGTATGTCCAAATTCCTTGACAATTGCCTCGAGCATTTCGAAGGTAAAGCAATAATTCGATCCCCCATTCGGGTAATCAAAAAGAGGGAAATACTTTGGCCATATACCGGAGCGAGCCTGCCGATCAAATAGAAGCTTAATCCCACGTTCCAACTCTTTTTCTACTGGAAGCATCTGCAACAATTCAGCTGTTGCCCCTCTGCTTTGTTTTTTTGCCAATGACCTTAATCGACTACAGAGACAGGCAGCCATTGCCATCGCGATTGGATCCATTAGGGCATCGTGATCGGCCATAACAATCGACAATCCTCGATGGAAATCGTTTTCAGCCCATTCAGATAATGTTTTCCAAGATTCTATACCCAGAGTAATTCCACACCTATCAACGCCATCGACAAACCAGTAGACCAGAGTAGATGAAGCTGGATATTTTTTTTCATCAAATTCAAGGTTGAAACGATCAATACCAGATCCCGATGTTAGCCATTCAGCTATTTCACGAATACTTTTCTTATCACTTTGTGGAAGTTTTCCCGGCTGGTAATCACGCTTCTTGTCCAGCCAATCAGCAGTAAGGATCTTTGCTTCGATCAAGAAACCAAGCGCGCGAAGAACAAGTACAGTAGTGAATGCATTGTCCTTCCCAATTTTTGAGCTGTTCCAGTCAGCTGCATACAGATTTGTAAAGACCTTCGATATTTCTTCATTAGGATTATCTTTATATACTGAATCTTGATTAAGACTTAAGGCAATTGCCATTAAACAGGTACAACTCGTAGAAATATCAAAGTCAGTTTTGCTTCCACCAGGCAGACGAAAGAACCCCCTGCTTTCTAGTCGTACGAATTTTTTTAGATCGTCGGCACAAAAGTGCAGCTGCTCGGAGGAATTGTTCCGAATGGCACGAAGCCGATCGACAAGCTGATCAGGCATAATCGTATTGCGGCGTAATGGCTCGTACAGGCAACTCTATTGCGTCACCAGTTTCAAATCCCGTCCCTATGATCTGGACCGGTACTCCAGTCTCCGCTTCCACCATCTCGATAAAACCCTTGGCCCTCTCGGTCAAATCCTGGTAGCATAGCGCCTTATAGTTAGTGTAGTCGATACGATCGAGACCCATGACGGCTAAGCCGGTAGGCATATTGTACCTGCAGGCAGTCTTGATGAACTCGACATCGAAAAAGGCTACGCGGCGCAATCTGTGCGTCACCGATGTATACTCCGGGATCGCCTCGGGGGCATCCGAGTACAGTCGAACCTGCTCCCACGTTGTTTCATTGTCTATTGGGCCACTGCTTCCTCCCACCCTAATTGGGAATGTGCGAAGAACCATGACGATTTTATTTACATGGCGAGGGGACAGCCCCGCTTCCATAATAAAAGACGCTGCAGTAGTGTCGCGCGATGTTACATAGGGATAATGCGGCCCGTGAAGCAGCGACAGACCGAATCCCTGCGTTCCTTCGACTATTACATCATCGCCCATTGATAAAGCATTTTGAAGCAGCGTGGCGACCGAACGGACAGTGCAGTACTTATTGATCAGTTCGGAATCTCCCGCCAAACGGACGCCATCTTGGCGCAACATCCGGCGCATGATAGCAGAGCCGGTGCCAGAAAATGTGCTCCCGATATACCCTAGATTTTCTCTTTCGTTTTCTTTATCGTAATCGGAAATTACGACAGCCCTAGGATCCACAAAGATTCGATCCCGCGGGATTGATAGACGCATTAATTCGTCTAGTAAGACTGTCTCATCAATAGCGCAACCCGCCGCGATGCAGAAGGTCGCGCGCGGATGATCGGGACACGACGGAATTTGACGAAGGACGGTGTCGTGACCATCGATGGTGACCGTATGGCCGGAATTGGGGCCCCCACAGCGAACCAACCATGGGCGATCTAGCTTCAGCGACAGCAAGGCAACAACCTTGCCCTTCCCCTCTGAACCGTACTGCCCTCCAACAACGACAGTGCATGGCATATAGGTTCCTCCTCCCTAAGGAATATACCGCTTCCCCATAGCGCTAGTGGAATCTAGCCTTTATAGTAGCATCACGCACAAGATCCCGCAACGATTCAATGAGATAAAATCGAAGCCCTACAGGTACATCCGAGTGGGGGTAGCGAAGGCGACCGCAGGTTTCGCGCGACGCATTAAGGGCGCGAAACCGAGGACGCCGAAGCGAGGGGGAGTCGCGGGGTCGCTCGCCCCCATTCGGCGAAGGGCAGCAGGGCTCCCCGGTGCCGAGATCCTGCATCGCCATCCCCACAGGGACCGCGGCGGGGATCGGCCTAGGGATGTCGCTCTTTTTAGCCTTGACGTGGGCAGGCGGGTGTCGTGCGAACCACGGGCCCCGCGTAGCGGGATACGCGGATTTGCGCGACAGGCCCCGCCCAGGACAGTACTGAAAAATGTTCTTTCGTCGCTTGGGAGATCGATGGCGGGGAGTCCTGTCCGAATGGCGATGACGTACTCCCCCTTTTGACGATCCCCCTCTTCCTGGGCTATGATGGCGCACTTTCGTTTACAGAAGAGGTCACCGTCATGGCAGAAAAGATCACCCCCCGCGGCGTCGACTACTCGCAGTGGTACATCGACATCGTCCTCAACGCGAAGCTCGCGGACTACAGCCCGGTCAAGGGCTGCATGGTGGTGAGGCCGCGGGGCTACGCGATATGGGAGCGCATCCAGGCCGAGATGGACAGGCGCTTCAAGGAGACCGGGCACGAGAACGTCTACTTCCCCATGCTCATCCCGATGAGCTTCCTCAAGAAGGAGGCCGAGCACGTCGAGGGCTTCGCGCCCGAGCTGGCGGTGGTGACGCACGGGGGCGGGGAGGAGCTCGAGGAGCCCCTGGTCATCAGGCCGACGAGCGAGACGATCATCTGGTCCAAGTACAAGGACTGGGTCCACTCCTGGCGCGACCTGCCCCTCTTGTATAACCAGTGGTGCTCGGTCCTGCGCTGGGAGAAGCGCACGCGGCTTTTCCTGCGCACTGCGGAGTTCCTCTGGCAGGAGGGCCACACGGCCCACGAGACCGAAGCTGAGGCGGTCGAGGAGACGATGAGGATGCTCGAGGTCTACCGCGACGTGGCGGAGCGCCATCTCTGCCTGCCGGTCATCGCGGGCCGCAAGAGCGACGCGGAGAAGTTCGCGGGCGCGATGGCCACCTACAGCATCGAGGCGATGATGCAGGACAAGAAGGCCCTCCAGGCGGGCACGAGCCACTTCCTGGGGCAGAATTTCGGCAAGGCCTTCGACGTCCAGTTCCAGAGCCGTGAGGGCAAGCTCGAGTACGCCTGGGCCACGAGCTGGGGCACTTCGACTCGGCTCATCGGCGCGATCGTCATGACGCACTCCGACGACAAGGGCCTCGTCCTGCCTCCGAGCCTCGCGCCCGAGCAGGTCGTCATCGTGCCCATCATCCGCAACGACACGAAGGCGGCCGTCCTCGCCTACGGAGACAAGATCCTGGCCGAGCTCAAGGCCGCGGGGGTCCGCGCGGTCATGGATTCGGACGACTCGCAGTCTCCGGGCTGGAAGTTCGCGGAGTGGGAGATGCGCGGCGTGCCGCTCCGTATCGAGATAGGCCCCCGCGACATGGAAGCGGGGAAGGCGATGGTCGCTCGCCGCGACACCGGGGAGAAGGCGCCCTTCGAGGTCGCCGGTCTCGCGGTCAAGGCGCGGGAGCTCTTGGACGCGATACAGAAGAATCTCTACGACAGGGCGCGTTCCTTCCGCGAGGCGAATACGATATCCGTAGTCGACAGGGGAGAGCTCCTGGCCTTCTACGGCGCCGACCGCGGCGAGTCGGCGGGGACGGCGGGCGCGACGGGAGGATTCGCGGAGGGGCTCTGGTGCGGCGGTAGCGAATGCGAGGCTGCGCTCAAGGCCGAGACCAAGGTGACGATCCGCTGCCTGCCGCTGGGCAGGCAGGAGGGCGTCTCGGGCACATGCTGCCTCTGCGGCTCGCCTGCGAAACATCGCGCAGTCTTTGCCAGGAATTATTGATTCCTTTACAGGGACGAAGGGCATGAGGCGAGAATTCGCTATCGGTTTGCGTACGGTCCTTGCGCTGGCCGCGGCTATTCTTGTTTTGGGATCGGCCGGTTGCTCCAGGCGGCCTGTTCGGCCCGCTGCCCCGGTCTATCCCTACAAGGCCGATGTCGAGAAGGTCTTCTACGCGACGAGCTCGGGCCTGGCCGAGGCCGGGGGAGCCGCCGCGCAGGGGCTTGCCGCGTCCAAGGCGCCGAATGCCTCGGTCTTGAGCTCGGACGGAAAGGTCATAGCGGCGGCGGTCAATGGCTGGGGGCTCGAGAGGGTCGAATCCTCGCCGGACGGTAGCGCCTACCGCCTCGTCTCTTCGCCGTATTGCGCGGGCTTCGCGGGCCTGTCGACCGCGGGAATCTGGCCGCACGGCGGCGGCTTTCTCGTCCAGCTCTACCGCGATCCCTTCGCCGATACGGCCGCCACCGATGCGTCCCCGACCGGAGCATCCTCGGGCGCCGCGGCTGCATCGGCCTCGCGCCTCGTCTTCTTCGGCGAAGGCGGAGTCGCCGCCACGGCCCTCTCTCCCTTCCCGAAGGACAAGGACGCCGGCTTCGAAGCCTTCGCCCTCCTGCCTTCGGATTCCGGCTGGTTCGCCGAGCTCCGCAAGGACGGGCCCGAGCGGGTAGACTCGAAGTTCTTCGTCCTCGACGATCCGCTCGCGGCCGCGCCGGCCCTGCGCGAGATCCGCCGGGCCGATTTCGAGTCGGCCCTCGCGCCTTTGGCCCTCTCGAGCCTCGATGGGGTCTTGGGCGCATCGCTGCGCTCTGCCCTCGGGCTTCTGGGCGGGGGACCCTGGCTCGTCCGGCTCCGCTCGGGCGCGGGGGCCGACCGCTGGTACCTCTCCTCGGGCAGGGCCGAGGACGCGAACGGAGCCTTCGCCTGGAGCTTCGCCGACGGCGCAGCGGGGATTCTGGTCATGTCTCCCGACGGAAGGATGGTCCTCTCCGGCGGCGGCGGCGCGAGGACACTGGCTCCGATTTCGCCTCCGGTCGAAGGAGCGACCTTCACGGCCCTGGCGGCCGCGGGGAATATGGCGGCGGCCGCATGGGAGAGCGGAGAATTCCCCGATATCTCCTCGGCGGGAATCGCTCTGGTCCCGCTGCGCTAGCCTTGCAGCCCAGCCGCGCCGCGATACAATAAGGGCGTGATGCGCAAACCACTCTGCGTCGCGGCCGCCGCGATCGCGACGATCGTCCTCGGCCTCCTGCCCGTCGAGGCCGGGGACGCTCTCGAGGCTCCCGTGGCCCTACGGCCCAGCTCGGGAGTGCTCTTCGAAAGCCTGCTGGACCCCTCGTTCACGACGCCCGGGGCCGCGGTTCGGGTGCCTACGCCGAGCATCAACTACGATTTGGGCTGCGGGGTGATCATGCCCTTCTCGGAAGGCTCGCGCTTCAGCTTCGAGCCTTCGGCCGACCTGTATTTCTACAACGCCGAATATACGCCGAACGGTCAGGCCGTCCCCACCTTCGAGGAATATACGTCGGCATTCGTCCTGGGGCTGCTTCTCGACGCGCCGGTGGTGTACAGCCTTCCCGTCGGGCAGAAGCTGACCTTCGGCTTCGGAATAGGCATCTGCCTGGACGCCCGAGTTGCATTTCCCGTCGCCGGCGCTATCGAGGCGAACGCGCCTCAAATCAACAGCTATCTATGGGGCGAGCTCCGATACCTGACGCCCTCGACCCTCATCCGCGGGGAGTACGCGCTGACGGATCGCGTCGCCTTCGGGTTCATGGGACGGATACTCTGGCCTACCTTCAATCTATGGTCGGGCAACGGCTTCGGCTTCTTCGACCAGGGGATATACCTCGTCGACCTGACGATACGCTATGAATTGGGCAAGGCCCGCCTCTCGAGCGCCGCTTCCTCCGGCGCCCCGCCGAGCGCGACCGCTCCCTAGGCGCCGCCGGACCCCGCCCCGTCGCCGTGCCCTCCGCCGCGCGCCATCGCCAGGCCGTGGCCGAGCAGGGGCGAGAGGACTCCCGCGCAGAGCCTGGCCGCATCGGGCGAGCCGGGGAAATTGACGATGTACTGAGTCCCTCGCATGCCCGCGACGCCCCTGGAGAGGGCGGCGAAGGGCGTCCGCTCGAGCGACGCGGCGCGGAGGGCTTCGGCAATGCCCGGAAGCTCGCGGTCCATCCAGGCGCGCGTGGCCTCGGGCGTTCGGTCGCGGGGGGCGGGGCCGGTGCCCCCGCAGGTGACGATCCAGTCGGCGGCGGACGCGCGCTCGAAGGCGGCGCGCAGGGCCTCGGGCTCGTCGGGCACGACTTCCCGCCCTATTTCCGCCTCGGGATAGGCTTCGGCGAAGATCCTTGCGATCTCGGGCCCCGAGAGATCCTCGTACTCGCCGCGCGAAGCCCGGTCAGAGACGGTAATGACCTGTATCCGCACGTTCGATCCTCCCCCCGGCGACGACGCAGGCGAAGACGCCGCGCCGCGGCATCACACAGTCTCCCGTCAGCCGCCGTATCTCGCAGCCCGCATGGCATTCCTTCCCGATCTGCGAGATTTCCAGGATGGCGCTCCCTATCTCTATGCGCGTCCCGAGGGGCAGGGCGGGGAGGTCGACGCCGCGAGTCGTGATGTTCTCGGCGAAGTCGCCCGGCCCGACTTCGATCCCCCGGGCGCGAAAGGCCTCGATGTCCTCGGCGCCCAAGAGGGAGAGCTGCCGTTTGCCGGGCCCGGCATGGGCGTCTCCGGCGGCGCCCATGCCGACGACGAGGTCGAGGAAGCCCACTGGGGTCTTGACCGTCCCCTTCCTCTCCGAGGAGTTGAGCGACACGATGGAGAATTCCCCCGCCTCGGTCATCTTCCTCCCTCCGGCTCGCCCTCGGTCTTCTCGACGTGGGTAAATCCTTTTCCTGCCATGGCCGCCTTATCCTCCGATCTGTCCGATGCGGAGCGTCGTGCACGCTTCGCCCCGCTCGGGCTTGCGCCCGATGCAGGCCTTTAGGCTCTCGTCTATGCGCTCCAGGTCTATGGGCAGGGCCAGGTCCGAATGCAGGCAGGGCATGAGCCTGCCGTCGGCCAGGAGCCTTATGCGGTCGCACTCCTCGCAGCGCGGCGGCCTGTCGAATCGCGGATCGTAGACCTTGGTCTCGCGCAGATCGTATCGCCGGATCCGCTGCGAGGAGGCTCCGCGCTCCCGCCCGTAGCGCTCGACGGCGCGGGCCTCCTCCTCTGCGCGAGTGTCGCCCTCGGCCAGCACGATGTTCAGCTTCACCGGGAGGCCGGCGTCGAGGGCGGCGTCTATGCCCGCGAGGACGTCGGCGAGGGACCCGCCGCGAGTCATGCGCTCGTAACGCTCGCCGTCCAGGGTGTCGAGGGACACGTTGACCGAATCGAGACCGGCGGCCCGGAGATCGGCGGCCGCGGCCGCGAGCCGCGTGCCGTTCGTCGTCATGGCGAGGGTCTTCAGGCCCGGAATCCTCGATAGCTCGCCTACGAGGCCGACTATGCCGTCCCGGACGAGGGGCTCGCCCCCGGTGAGCCGCAGCTTTTCCACGCCGAGGCCCACGGCGGCCCTCGCTATCCGCGCGATGGAGTCGAGGGACAGGAGCTCCCCCTTGAGGAGGCGTTCCTCCGACTCGGGCGGAGCGCAATACTCGCAACGCAGGTTGCAGCGGTCGGTGACCGACACGCGCAGATAGCGTATCGGCCGGTCAAATCCGTCGCGCATCGACCTCTGTCCCTCCGGCTACGTCGGCTTGCCCGATCTCGAGGCGGACGAAGGCGTCCGCGCGGGCAAGGACGTCCAGCATGGTGGAGCCCGTGTACCTGAGCGGGGCGGCGACGCCGCGGGCGAGACTCACGGGCAGGAATTCGACGCGGTCGGTCTCCCGGCGCGAGAGGGCGCTCGCCAATCGCGCCTTCTCGATCCTCGCTTCGTAGCCGAGGCCGGAAATGCGCCGCAAGAGAGGCTTCACGAAGACCTCGAAGTTGACGAAGGCGGCTACGGGATTGCCCGGCATCCCGTAGCCGAGGACGGTGCCTCGCCGGGCGAGCATGGCCGGCCTTCCCGGTCTTATCGCCAGGCCGCGGAAGAGGGGCGAGAAGCCGCAGCCCTCGAAGGCCCGAGGGACGAAATCGAAGTTGCCGGCCGAGACGCCTCCAGAAACGAGGACGAGGTCGGCCCTTTCGGCGGCCGCGGCTATGGCTTCGCGCAAGGCTTCCTCGTCGTCGGCGACGATTCCGCCGAAGGAAACGTCGCAGCCGAAGGCCGCGGCCTGGGCTACGAGGAGGGGGCCGTTGGAATCGTAGATATGAGCGGGGGCGAGCCGACCTCCGGCGGCCTCGATCTCGTCCCCGGTGCTGACGACGATGGCGCGCGGCCTCTTCGCGACTTCGATCTCGGCGATTCCGTTGGCCGCGAGAAGGGCGAGGTCCTGGGGCCGCAGGGGCCGTACGGGGAAGAGCGAAGTTCCCGCGCGGCTGTTCTCTCCGCGCCTGAGGATATTCGCCTCGACCTCGCGGGCCGCGATCCGCACGCGATCGCCTTCGATCTCGGCCAGCTCCACGCGGTGCACGGCGCAGGCGCCCTCGGGGACCATGGCGCCGGTCATGATGCGGACGCACTGGCCGGGAGAAATGGCGGGCGAGGGCGGAGAGCCGGCGGCCGAGAGGCCGACCAGGGCGAAGGAGTCGCCGGTCTCGGCCAAGCCCCCGCCGGCGATCGCGTAGGCGAAGCCGTCCATCGTCGCCTTGTCGAAGGGAGGCTGGTCCAAAAGGGATACCGCGTCGCGGAGGGGTATTCGGCCCAGGGCCGCCGCGAGGGGGACCCTCTCCGATGGAAGGCGCAGATCGATCGAATCGATGAGGCGAAGGGCGTCGTCGGGATGCAGCAGCATCGTCTCAACCTCGCATCATAGGCTCAGCGTGCGACCGGCCATGAGGAGGGCCGCGATCTCGTACATGTTGGAGACGCGGCCTACCGCCAGCCTGTCCTCGAGGCCGAGGAACTCGAGACAGGTGCCGCAGGCCAGGACCTCTACGCCTCGCTCCGCGATCTTCCTCAGGTTCGCCAGGCAGTCGGAGCCCTCTATCGCCAGGCGCAGAGCCGAGTTCATGAGGATGACCCGCTCGGGCGGAAGCTCCGCCTCGGCGAGGGCATAGGTGAAGCCGCGCATCAGGAGGGCGCCGAGCTCCTCGTCGCCCCGCCCCAGGACGCTCGAGGAGAGGAGGACGGTCGCTCCCGCTGCGACCTCGGTCGAGGGCAGGGGGGAAGGGGAAGGCTTGGGGACAGCTTTCTCCTCCGCGTCCGTCTCCCGCGCCGTGGCCCGTATCTCGATCGCGGCCGTCGTCCCTTCGACGCGCGCGACGGTCGCCGCGAGCCCGGCATATGCGGCGTAGCGGAGCACGTTGCCCCGCGCGGCCTCCCCGTCGACCAGCACCTCGAGAAGATCGAAGCCGCCCTCCTCGATCGCCCTCTTGGTCAAGACGACCGGCTCGGGACAGGCCAGGCCCCTGGCGTCGAGGACCTTACGCGATCCGCTCATAGTGTTTCTCCTTCCTGAGCCCCTCGCCGATGCGGCTCTCGGTGACGAGCCAGGCGCTCTCCGCGTCGATGCCCGGTACCGCCGCGCGGCCTTTCTTCTCCGGCATGAGGAGGCAGAAGCCGCAATCGCTCGCGATCTCCCGCGGGACGGGGATGAGCTCGGCTTCGATGCCTCCATTCCTGACTACGCGCTCGGCGCGCAGGGCATCGTGGCTGGTCCGGAAGGTCGCGATGAGGGACCGGGTCTCAAGGGACAATGGCCACCTCCCCGCGCGGGCCGCCGCTCTCCCCAACTATGCGCGCCTCCTCTCCTGCCGCCGTCAGGGCATCCAGGGCCTCCCGCGCCGCGGCCGCGGGAAGGGCCGTGAGCAGGCCGCCCGAGGTCTGGGGGTCGAAGAGGATATCGAGGAGCTCGGGCGAGACGGCCTCGTAGTTCCGGAGGGCCCCGAGCCTCCCTTCCCTGTTGCGCCACGTGCCCTCGGGCACGAGGCCCATGGCCGCGTATTCGGCGGCGCCCGGAAGCAGGTGGACTTCGCCCGCGAAGAGGCGCAGGCCGCATCGCGGGCCGGCCGCCATCTCGGCCGCGTGGCCCGCGAGGCCGAAGCCCGTCACGTCGGTGCAGGCGCGGACGGGGAAGGCCGAGAGAATCTCGGCGGCGGATTTGTTGAGCCGCGCCATGGACGAGTGGGAGGCCTTGACGGCTTCCGCGGAGGCGCATCGGGCGCGCTGGGCCATGTTGACAAGGCCGGTGCCGATGGGCTTGGTGAGGATGAGGGCGAGGCCGGGCTCGAGGGCGTTGTTCCTCCACGCGCGCTCGGGGTCGACGAGGCCCGTGACCGCGTAGCCCAGCTTGGGCTCGGGATCCTCGATGCTGTGTCCGCCCAGGAGGGCGCATCCGGCTTCGGCGAGGCCGTCGATGCCGCCTTCCATCATGGCCCTGAGGCTCTCGAGACCGAGGGAGCCGACCGGGAAGCAGACGAGGGCGAGGGCGGTCACGGGACGACCGCCCATGGCGTAGACGTCGGAAAGGGCGTTGGCGGCAGCGATGCGGCCGAAGAGGAAGGGATCGTCCACGATGGGCGGGAAGAAGTCGACGGTCTGGACCAGGGCGAGGCCGGGGCCGACGCGGTAGAGGCCGGCATCCTCGCCGCCTTCGAAGGCGGCGATCAGATCGGGATAAGCCGGCTGCGAGAGTCCGCAGAGAGCCTTTTCGAGGAGACCGGGGCCGAGCTTGGCCCCGCAGCCGGAGAAACGCGTCAGCGTCGTAAGGGCGGGCATTCCGCTCATCCGGTGAGCTCCTCCATGATCCGCAGCGTCTCGTCGACTTCGGCCTCGGTCGTGAAGAAGCCGGGGGAGAGCCTGAGGCTGCCGCCGAGATCGAAAGTCCCGATGCTGCGGTGGGCCGCGGGGGCGCAGTGGAATCCCGCCCGCGCGGCGACGCCACGCCCGTCCAGCGCGCGAGCGAGTTCGCCGAGGTCTATCCCGGGGGCCGAGAGGCTCACGATGGGCGCCCGCGAAATCCCCGCCAGGGGACCGTAGAGCGCGACGCCCTTCAGGCCGGCGAGCCCGCGAATAAGGCGATCCGTGATGGCCTTCTCTCGGGTCCGGACCTTTTCGAGTCCCGTCGCCTCGAGGAAGCGCGCGCCGGCGAGCAGGCCGGCCAGGCCGGAGACGTTCTGCGTCCCCGCCTCGTAACGGTCGGGAAAGTCGTCGGGCTGCTCCTCGGATTCGGAGGCGCTTCCCGTACCGCCGCGAAGGAGGGGCTCGGGACTTATGCCCGGCCCGAGGCAGAGGCCGCCCGTCCCTCCGGGGCCGAGCAATCCCTTGTGGCCCGAAAAGCAGAAATAGTCGAGACCGAGCCCTTCGACGTCGACCGGGGCGTGGCCGGCGATCTGGGAGCCGTCCACGCAGATCGGCACGCCGGCCTTCCGACAGGCCCGCGCGATCTCGCCGATGGGGAGGAGGGCTCCCGTTACATTGCTGGCCGCCGTAGCGACGAGGAGGTTCGGCTTCGCGGCGAGGGCGGCTTCGAGCTCGCCGGGCCGCGGATTGCCCGCGGCGTCGCAGCCGAAGACGAGAATGCGGAGACCCCTCGAGGATTCGAGATGGCGCAGCGGTCTCGATCACCGAGTTGTGCTCGAGGTCGCTCGCGGCGACGGTACCACCGGCCGGCAGAGCGCCGAGCAGAGCGAGGTTGAGGGCCTCGGTGGCGCTCTTGCAGAAGACGAGCCGCCGCGCGTCGCTCAGTCCGAGGATTCGCGCGAGCTCCTCGCGGGCCTCGAAGAGGACGCGGCTCGCGTCCAGCGCGAAAGCGTGGCCGGCCCGTCCGGCGCTGCCGCCCCCTTCGGCCAGCTGCCGCGCGACGGCCTCGGCCACGCCGGGCGCCTTGGGGAAGCTCGTGGCCGCGTTGTCCAGGTAGATCATGCGGGCCGCGCTCCCAGCGAGAGAATCGCCTCGAGGACGCCGCCCCCGACGGCCCTCGCCTTGTCCGAGACGCTGAAGCAGTTCTCGCGCCGCGCCCTCGGATCGACGTCCGCCGCCTTGAGGCCCGCCCAGGCGGGAAAGCCCTCCCTGAGGATTCCCCGGACTACTCCGCCTATCCTCGACGTAGCGACGCAGGCCTCGGCGCCCTCGATCTCGAAGACCGCGTCCCCGGCCGCGACGATCTCCCCGATCTCGCGCAGCGCGCGAAGCCTCCCCGCGCCTCCCGCGCGCAGCACGCGCTCGGCCGCGAAGCCTCCGAGGCTTCCCGGCACGGCGCTGTCCGGCTCGGCCTCGCCGCGCCATAGGACGCGGCCGAGATCGTGGCCGCGGTTCGTCTCGATGACGGCGTGGGCGTCGACTCCGGCCACGAAGCCCGGACCCAGGGCGACCACTATCGGCGCCATGCCGATGAAGGTCCCCAGACTGCGCTTGGCGACGATGGCGTCGACGAGGGCGATGAGCTCGAGTGCGGGGAGCGAGGAGCAGTCGCGGTCCACGAGGATGGGCACGACGCCGGGAGCGACCGCGGACAAGAGCTCGCGTGCGCTCGCTACGAGTCTTGCCTTGACGCCCTCTACTTCCGTTTCGCCCTCGTAGACAGCTTCCGCCAGGGCCACCGTCCTCCTGATGGCCGTCGGGCGCTCGATCTCCAGCGCGGCTACGAGGAAGCCCGCGCGCGAAAGGCGGACGATCGTCCCCGTGGCCAGATCGCCCGCCCCCCGGACGAGGACGAGCCCTTTGCCGCCGCCGGTCATGCCGGGGCCCTCCGCCATGAGGACGCGATCTCGAGAGCTCCGTTCCCGTCGCGGAGGGAGCAGGCTACGATGGCGTCGGCGGGCGAGTCCCCCTCGGCCAATGCCTCGACGAGGGCCCGGGCCGTCTCGGGCGGCGCGGCGTCGGCCTTGTTGAGGACTATCGCGCGGCGGGCGCCGCTCGGCGCGCCCTTGAACAGGCCCTCGGGCGCGCGAGCGAGGCGGAGCAGATGCTCCTGCCGCAGCGGCTCCCCCTCCGCGCAGCCGACGAGGGGCCCGAGGATTTCGGGACGATGCGCGAAACCCGGACCGAAGGCCTTGCCGAGGCAATCCAGTCCGCAGACGCCGACGACGAGGTCGGAGCAGCCCGGAACGACGGGCTCCCATGAGGCGGGGGCCTTTATCGAAAGTCCGCGCGCGCCGTCGGCCTCGACGAGGACGAAGTCCGCGGATTCGCGAAGGGCCTCGACGCGCGAGGGATCTATTCCGATCAGCTTCCGGTCCTCCTCCTCCGATGCCGAGGCGACGACGAGGGCGCCGCCGCCTCGCCTGGCCGCGAATTCCCCTGCGTCGCCGTCGATCGCGACCCGGTCGAAGGACCTGCCGGTCTCGGCTCGAGGGTCGCGCAGCCGCGTCGTCGAAGTCGCTATCACCCTAAAGTCGCTGAGCTCGCGGGCAAGGGCGAACAGGACGCTCGTCTTGCCTCCGGCGCCGACCAGGGCGACCACGACGGCTCGGCGTCCCGCGGGATCAGGGCGAATACCGAGGATCTCGAACAGACGGGGCTGAGAGTCGAGTCCCGCGGAGGCGAGGCACTCGTCGAGCCAGGCCAGCATGGATTCGAGCTGGCCGATCCTGAAGCGATAGACCGGCTCGTCCGAGCTTCCATCTCGGCATGCGGCGCCGCGCTCTCGCATTTCCTGGAGCCAATGCGCGCAGAGACTTCGCTGTTCGGTCAGGAGGGCTCGGGCCAGGCTCGAGTCCCCGCGCCGGGCGAAGTAGAGCTTCGCGAGAAAGTCCAGCCTGAAGTCCCTTCTCGCCGCCGGGCGGCGAAGCCAGGAATCGAAGGCGGCTCGTCCCGCAAGGGTAAGGTGGAAGACCCTGCGCGTCGGCCTGTTGCCCTGCACCGAGAGCTCGGCGGCGATCAGGCCCTCGGACTCGAGCTTGGCGAGAAGCGCGTAGAGCTGGGCCTGCTTGATCGTCCAGATGAGCCCGAGCCCGGTCCCCCCCTTAACTCGCGGTGAAGCTCGTAGCCGTGCATGGGCCGATCGCCGAGGAGGCCGAGGAGGGAATATTCCATCGAGGACGGAGTAACGTCGCTTTGCGAAGCCATCGGCCTTCCCTCGGCACCCATTATTCACGGTATGAGTATTCCGTATCTGGGATACCATGGGCGCATAAACCGGTCAAGATCCGGCCCCATCGGAAGAAGAGCTTGCAAAAACCCGGCTTTTTGAGGATAGTAGTTCTGAAATCAAGCTGATATATCTGGAGTAGCCATGAACGATGCCCTGCTCTCGACGCCTCCGGCGGACAACGAGCCGGTATTTTCCTATGCCCCGGGCGGAGCGGATCGCGCCAAGCTCAAGGCGGAGATCGAGCGTCTGCTCGGCAGCGAATTCGACATCCCTCTCGTCATCGGAGGAAAAGAAGTCCGAACCGGGTCGACGGCTCCTATCCTAAGGCCGGATGATCGCGGAAGCTCCCTCGGCCGGTATCACTTGGCCGGCGAGGTCGAGGCCAAGGCCGCCGTAGAGGCCGCGCTCGCGGCCAAGCGCGATTGGGAGGAGATGCCCTGGGAGGAAAGGGCGGCGACCTTTCGCAGGGTGGCCGCCCTCGCCGCCAACAAGTATCGGCCCCTCCTCGTCGCCTCGACGATGCTCAACCAATCCAAGACTGCCCAGCAGGCCGAGATCGACGCAGCCTGCGAGGCTATCGATTTCTATAGGATCAATTCCCTGTTCATGGAATCGATCTATTCCCAGCAGCCGAGCAGCCTGAGGGACGAGCGGAACCTGATGAGCTACCGGTCTCTCGAGGGCTTCGTCTACGCGGTCTCTCCCTTCAACTTCACGTCGATTGCCGCCAACCTCGCGAGTGCTCCCGCGATGATGGGCAACGTCGTCGTCTGGAAACCCTCGTCGACCTCGGTGCTCTCCAACTACTTCCTCATGAAGCTCTACGAGGAGGCCGGGTTGCCTCCGGGCGTCATCAACTTCGTGCCGGGCAGGGGCTCGGTCATCAGCGGCGTCGCGCTCTCGAGGCCCGAGCTCGCCGGCCTGCACTTCACGGGCTCGACGGCGGTGTTCAGGCAGCTCTGGAAGGACATCGCCGATCGGCTTCCCGTCTATCGGACCTATCCTCGCGTCGTAGGCGAGACGGGCGGCAAGAACTTCGTCCTCGTCGATCCCTCGGCCGACCGCGACGTGGCCCTCGTCGCCGCCGTCCGAGGCGCGTTCGAGTACCAGGGCCAGAAGTGCTCGGCCGCGTCGCGGCTCTACGTGCCGGCCTCGATGGGCCCCTCCTTCCTCGACGGCTTGGCCGATATGACCAAGTCCCTGACCATGGGAAGCGTGACCGATTTCCGCAACTTCCTCGGAGCGGTAATCGACGAGGCCTCCTTCGACAATATCATGTCCTACCTGGCAAGGGTGGGATCCTCGCGCGAGGCCAGGATCCTCGCCGGAGGGAAGGGCGATAAATCGAAGGGATTCTTCATCGAGCCCACGGTAATACTGGCCGGCGACCCGCGCTACGAGCAATACGTAATTAACCAAGCAACAGAAC
>CAVZVX010000053.1:0-50896 GCA_963778775.1 uncultured Spirochaetota bacterium
AATTCGCCGTCCAGGGAGAAGTAGACGAGGGTCAGGGACAGGAAAGGAAACTGCGCGGCTAGCTCCGCGATTTCGTCTTCCGGCAGGCCGTCGACGCTCTCCATGCGCATGACGAGGGAGTCGCCCCGCTCCAGGCGCGTTACCGAGTCGTCGTCGACCGAAGGCGAGGAGAGGAGGAGCGCGGCGGCCGCGCGGCGCTCCTCCTCCGTACCGCCGGTTATCTCGATCTCGTCGCGACAGGTGAACGACATGCTCCCTCCTCACTGGGCAACGAAATCGGCGCGTTGCAGGCAGGTCGCGCGATATTCGGAAGGCGACATGCCCAGACCCGCTTGAAGGCGCGGGCGAAACCGAATTGGTTCCCGAAGCCGAGCTTGTCGGCGATTTCCTGGACGTGGAGGTTGGTGCTCGAGAGCATGGCCCGCGCAGCCTCGATCTTGAGGCGGGTGTAGTAGCGCATGGGCGGCATGCCCATGCGCTCGGTGAAAACGCGGACGAAGTGCTCTCGCGAGAGCTGTATCCGCGCGCAGAGGGCTCCTAGGTCGAGGTTGCGCTCGATGGCGCCTTGCATTATCGCGAGGGCCTTCTCGACATGGGCATTGTCCGAGGTCCCCCTCGCGGCGACCTGACCGGCCGCCAGGCCGTAGAGGAAGGCGAGCAGGCCGTGGTAGGCGGCCTTGACCAGCTCGCTCCGGCCGGAGGCGCTCTTCTCGAGGAGATCGGCGAAGAAGAAGCGCTGCGCCGTGCCCACGACGATGGGACCGCGCCCGAGGCCCCGCCCCTCCTGGAGGAACTCGAGGAGGCTCAGGAGCTCGGCCTCGCCCTCGGCGTCGATGAGCACGGCGTAATAGGTAATGGGTCTCTTGGCGTTCGTCGCGGATATCTGATGGATCGAGCCCGGAGGCGTGAAGTAGAGGGTCCCGGGCTCTATCCGATGGACCGTGCCGAGGTTTCGGAACGAGCCCTCGCCCGAGATGAAATAGTGGAGCTCGTAGAGGCCGGCCGAATGGCTGTGGGAACGGCCGTGCCAGGCGATTTGTGCTTCGTCCCGGAGATGGTAGACGAAGACCACGTCTTCGAAGCGCATTAGCTACTATATCAATATGGGGTATATATCGTCAAAGGGCGGGATTGTCAGGGGCCTTAGTCCGGCTTATATATTAATCAGGTACGGAGGTACGACCATGAGCGAGCTTTTCCCCAACGTCCCAAAGATACCCTTCGAAGGGCCTGAATCCGACAATCCCCTGGCCTTCAAGCGCTACGATGCGGCGAAGTCGGCGGGAGGGACGACCACGAAGGACAAGCTGCGCTTCGCGATGGCCTTTTGGCACAGCATGTGCGGCGGCGGCCGCGACCCCTTCGGCGACCCGACGGCCGTGCGGCCCTGGAACTCGGTCGCGGACCCGATGGAAGCCGCCAGGATGCGGATGCGCGGGATTTTCGAGCTAACCGAGAAGCTCTCGATACCATTCTTCTGCTTCCACGACCGGGATATCGCCCCCGAGGGAGCGACCCTCCGCGAGACGAACAAGAGGCTCGATGAAATAGTGACCGTCGCCAAGGACCTGATGAAGACGAGCCCGACGCGGCTGCTATGGGGCACTGCTAACCTGTTCGGCAACCCGCGCTTCATGCACGGCGCCGCGACGAGTCCCGAGCCCAGGGTATTCGCTTACGCGGCAGCCCAAGTCAAGAAGGCCCTCGAGGTCACCAAGGAGCTTGGCGGCCAGGACTACGTCTTCTGGGGCGGCCGCGAGGGCTACGAGACCCTGCTCAACACCGACATGAAGATGGAGCAGGAGAATATGGCCAACTTCCTGCATATGGCCGTCGATTACGCCAAGGAAATCGGCTTCAAGGGGCAGTTCCTCATCGAGCCCAAGCCGAAGGAGCCCACGAAGCACCAGTACGACTTCGACGCGGCGGCCTGTTACGCCTTCCTCAAGGAATTCGACCTCATCCCCTACTTCAAGCTCAATATCGAGACCAACCATGCCACCCTCGCCGGCCACACGATCCAGCACGACCTGCGCTTCGCCCGCGACCACGGCATCCTCGGCTCGGTCGACGCGAACCAGGGAGACGAGATGCTCGGCTGGGACACCGATCAGTTCCCCACCAACCTCTATACGACCACCCTCATGATGTACGAAGTGCTCAAGAACGGCGGCCTCCACTCGGGCGGCCTCAACTTCGACGCCAAAGTGCGCAGGGGAAGCTTCAAGGTCGAGGACCTCGCGATCGCGCACATCGTCGGGATGGACTCCTTCACGCGAGGGGCCGAGGCTGCCGAGAGGATGATCGCGGACGAGGCGATCGACAGGCGCATGAACGAGCGCTACGCGGGCTGGCGCAAGGGCGTCGGCGCCGCGATCCGCGGCGGCAAGGAAAGCTTCAAGAGCCTCGAGGCGGTCATGCTCGACGCTCCCGCGGCCGACGTAGGCGACTTCGGCCTAGTTTCCGGCCAGCAAGAATACCTCGAGTCCATCGTCAACAAGTATCTATGAGCAAGGAAGGCAACCATGGAGCCAGAAGCCTGACCTAGCGTCAGGCACAGAGATCACGGAGCCAAAGCACGGAGATACGGGGAATATCGATGATGATAATGGGAAGGGTCGATATCGAGGGCGGGTTTCCCTCCCCGCTTCTCGATGCGCGACCCTTCTTTTTCTCTTCTCCGCGTTCCCGTCGCTTCGCCGGATTTTCGACTCCGTGTTCTCTGTGGCTGACGCCTCGCCGGACTTCGTTCCGTGGTTGCATCCGTCGGAGGCCGTAAATGTCCAAGCTGGACTTGGTCCTGGGGATCGACTCGAGCACGCAGAGCACGACGGCGGCGGTCCTCGACAGGGAAGGCTTCGCAACCGCCGCGGAAGCCAAGGTACGCTACCGCGACGACCCCCGTGTAGCCAAGTACGGACTTACGGAGGGCGCGCCGATACTGCCGCCCCGCGAGCCGGGCGAGGCCGACCAGCCGGTCACCCTCTACCTCGACGCCCTCGAGGCCGTCCTCTCGGACCTCGGCCCGGCGACCCTCGGCCGCGTCGCGGCCATAGACCTCTCCGCGCACCAGCATGGCCAGGTTTGGTTGGGCGAGGAAGGATCGAAGGCCATGGCCGAGCTGCGCAAGCCCGGCGCGGGTTCCGAGGGAGCTCCGGCATTGGCCGAGCGGATAGGCCCCGGCCTCGCCTACGACCGAGCGCCCATATGGATGAGCTCCAATACGCAGACCGAGGCCGAAGAGCTGCGCGCGGCCCTCGGTGGCAGCGAGGCCGTCACCGCCCGCTCGGGCTCGGACTCGCCGCTGCGCTTCTCCGGCGCGGTGCTTCGTCGCGTCGCCAAGCGATTTCCGGAGACCTATGTCCGCGCCTACCGCTTCCATCTCGTCTCGTCTTTCCTCGCGGGCGCGCTCGCGGGCGACGGCGAGGCGCCGATCGACTGGGGCAACGGCTCGGGCACGAGTCTCATGGACTGGTCGCAGAGGCGCTGGGATCGGCAGCTGATCGCGGCCGTCGCGTCGGGCCTGCCGGGCGGGGCCGATGCCCTCGCCTCGCGTCTCCCGCCCTTGGCCCATCCGCTTACTCTGGTCGGTCGCGTCGCCTCCTACTTCGTCGAGCGCTACGGCCTCTCGCCCGAGTGCGCGATCGTGGCGGGATCGGGCGACAATCCCCAGAGCAAGGTTCTCGCCTCGGGCGCCCTGCTCTCCCTGGGCACGAGCTTCGTCCTCATGGTCGAGGGCGAGAGACCCCACGTCTCGGCCAACGCGATGTACGACGGGCTGGGCCGGCCCTTCCTCTTCGGATGCCGCACGAACGGCGCCCTCGCGTGGGAGTCGGTCAGGAAGGCGCACGGCCTCGCGGCGAGCGACTTCGCCGCCAGCGAGGCCGCCCTCGCCTCCGAGACGGCGGGCCGGGACGTCAGGATCGTGCAGACCGAGCGGGAGAGCTTCCCCGATTCTCCCGCCGTAGCGACTCCGAGCCTCGGGAGCTTCGCTCGCGACTATTCCGCGGCCGTGGACTCGAGCCTCGGCCTCATGGTCCTGGGCTCGGCGCCCTTCGCGGGGAAGGTGACCGAGGTGGCCGTGACCGGCGGAGCCGCGGCGAGCCGGGGCGTCCTTGCCCGCGTCGCGGCGATCTGGGGAGCGCGCGCCCTGCCCATCGCCGACGCCGGAGCCGCGGTCGGAGCGGCCGTCGCTGCGGCCTGCGCGCTCCTGCCGGAAGCCGAGCGCGGGGCAGCGGCCGACAGGGCCCGTTCGGTGGCGGCCAGGCCGGGAGCTCCGGTCCCGCCCGATCCCAAGGCCGTCGCCGCGTACAGGGGCTCGGGCGGCTTCCTCGAGCGCCTGGGCAAGGAATTCGCCTCGATACGGGACCGGAACGGGCGCTAGCAGTCGCATCCCTATACCTGGCCGAGCCATTCGATTATTATCCGCGAATGCCTACTCTAGGACGGAGCGGATCGCAGCCGAAAGGCTACGTCGTCGCCGTGATCGCGGCCTTCTTCCTTTCCACCACCGCGATCTTCATCAGGTATCTCACTCTCGGTTTCGGGGTGCCGGCCCTCGTCCTGGCCCTGTGGCGCGATGTCTTCGTCGTCGTAACCCTCATCCCCGCTTTGGCGATGGCGAGACCGAGACTCCTGCGCGTTCCCGTAAGGCTGCTTCCCTATCTAGCCGTATACGGACTCGTCCTCGCTCTGTTCAACTCGCTGTGGACGCTCTCGGTCGCCCTGAACGGCGCGGCCGTCGCGACTATCCTCGTCTATTCCTCCGGAGCCTTTACCGCGGTGCTGGGGCGGCTCTTCCTGAAGGAGAGGCTGGGCTGGGCCAAGCTCGCGGCCGTAGCCATGAGCCTCTGCGGCTGCGCCCTGGTCGCGGGCCTCCTCGAGCTCGGCTCATGGAAGGGTGATCTGGCCGGCGTTCTCATCGGCGTCGCGGGGGGCCTCTCCTACGCACTCTATAGTCTCTTCGGTAGATCGGCGGCCGATCGCGGGCTCGATCCATGGACGACCCTCGTCTATATCTTCGCCTTCGCCGCGCTCTTCCTTTTCCTCGCGAACTGCGTTCCGGGCGAGATCCTGCCCGGGTCCCCGAGGAGCCTTACCGACATCTTCTGGCTCGGCAGCTCATGGAAGGGCTGGCTCGTCCTCTTCCTCCTCGGCGCGATACCCACGGTCGGCGGCTTCGGGCTCTACAATGTAAGCCTCTCCCTCCTACCTTCGAGCGTCGCGAGCCTCGTCGTCTCCCTCGAGCCGGTGTTTACCGCGATCTCGGCCTATCTCCTGCTCGGGGAGAGGCTCACGGCCGTCCAACTCGCGGGTGCGGCCCTGATACTCGGAGGCGTCCTCGTGCTGCGGCTCTTCGAGGGTCGCGCGCGGCCGGCTTGGCTCGGCCTATCGGACCGGCAGGGCTGATCGAATGGTCAGGGCTTGAAGTGCGGTTCGATCCATCGCTCGCGGGTCGAGCCCCTGCCGATCGCCTCGAGCTGGAGGATGGCGCGCGATGGACAGAGGTTGAAGCAGCGCATGCACTGCTCGCAGCCTGCCGACCATCGCGGCCGACCGCCTTCCATGACGATGCTCCCGGTCGGGCAGGAGCGCGCGCAGAGGCCGCAAGACGTACAGGCGGCGCTGACTTTGAAGCGGGACCATAGCCTTTTAACGCCGAGCGCGAAACCGGCCCTCATGAGACGGGAGCCGAGAGGGCCGAACTTGGCGAGGCTCAAGGCTTTCGCGTAGCGACGTCCCGCGAGGAAGGAAAGCGTCGCCTCCTTAGCCTCGGCTTCCCCGGTTTCGAGGATGGCCTTCGCCTCTTCGCGGTCGGGCACTTTCATGAAGGGGCCCCAATTGTTGGGCATGCGCACGAGGTCGGCGAAGGAGACGTCGAAGCCGCGCGAGGCAAGGAGGCGGCTGCCCTCGATGAGGCTCCACCCGCAGTCGTCCGGATCCCCTCCCGTCACGAGGAGGAGGGTGGGGCGGGGAACGGAGCCAGCCGTAGGCGGGAGCGCCTCGAGGTATCGTTTCGCGATCCTGGGCAGGTCGAGGGAATACACGGGAAAGACGAAGCAGGCTGCATCGCCGTCCGACGGCCCGCCCGCCGTGATAGCGCCGACGTCCGTCGCGTAGCCGCCCTCGGCGAGGGCGGCGGCGCAGATATCGGCTACCCGCTTGGAGTTGCCGGTCCCGGTAAAATAGCGTATCGAGGCCTTCGGGGCGTCGTTCACGATAACTCCTTTTCGAGCCGCTCGAGCCAGGATTCGAGGAAGGCGTAGTACTCGAGGCCGAAGCGCTGGGTGGATGCCTGATAGAAATGGGCCGTGCTCATCCCCATGAAGCGCTTGATGTCGTAGCCGCTCTTTGGACCGTACATGTGGAAGCCGAGGATGGTAAAATCGGTCAATGTATCGTTCCTGAATATGTCATCTCGATATATAATCCTCCCGGTCCCGTGTTCTCGTCACCCCCCTTGTGCGGGGGAGAACTCCTGTATAGGATGCGGGGCGTGAACTTGCATAGGTGTTTCAGAGGCGCCGAGCGCGCCATGATTTCCAAGCTCCTCCTCGTAGCCGTAGCGGTACTCGGCGTTCCGCCGGGGCGTTTCGCGCGATGAGGGAAATCCCGATCCTAGGATCGGCGATCGAGAGATCGAAGGCCCCCGCGGCGCGAAGCCGCGGGGGCCTTTTTTTATTCGCGGGACCAAGGAGGAAGCATGAAGCGCAACGGGGCCCAGATCATCGTCGGGATCATCGAGAGGGAGGGCGTCGAGATCGTGTCGGGCATTCCGGGCGGCTCGAACCTGCCGCTCTACGATGCCCTGTACGGCTCGAGGCTCAGGCACATCCTCGCGCGGCACGAGCAGGGTGCGGGATTCATAGCCCAAGGGATCGCGCGGAGCACGGGGACGACGGGCGTCTGCCTCGCCACCTCCGGCCCCGGGGCCACCAACCTGGTCACGGCGATAGCCGACGCCAAGCTCGATTCGGTACCTATCGTCGCCATCACGGGCCAGGTGACGCGGGGCCTCCTGGGTACCGACGCCTTCCAGGAAGTCGACACCTACGGGATGAGCCTGCCCATCGTCAAGCATTCCTTCCTGGTGCGGTCGGCGCGAGAGCTCCTCGATGCCATGCCCGAAGCCTTCCGCATCGCCGCTTCCGGGAGGCGGGGGCCGGTCCTCGTCGACGTGCCGAAGGATGTCCAGCTCGAGGAGATCGAGTTCGGCGCCTGGCCCGAGCCCTCGAGACCCGAGGATCCGGCGCGGCCGGAGGCCGAGGCGATCGATCGGGCGGCCTCGATGATCGCGGCGGCCGAGCGGCCCTTCCTGTACTTCGGCGGAGGGGTCGCGGCCTCGGGTGCCCATGAGGAACTCGCGAGGCTTTCGATCAGGACGAGGATGCCCGCGGCCGCGACCCTCATGGGCCTGGGCTGCCTCCCTCCCGACCACCCCCTGTACCTCGGCATGATAGGCATGCATGGAAGCCGCGCGGTGAACGCCTTGGTCGAGGAGGCGGACTTGCTCGTAGCCATTGGCGCCCGATTCGACGACAGGGCTACCGGAGATCCGCGCCGCTTCGCCCGCCGCGCGAAGATCCTGCACGTGGACGCGGACGCGGCGGAGATAAACAAGATCAAGGCCGCCGAGGCCTCGGTCCGCTCGGATGCCCGCGCGGCGCTTTCCGCCATCCTGGCCCTCGTCCCGGAACGACGTGAAGGCGCCTGGACCGAGCGCGCGCGGGCCTTGATCGCCGAGGGCTCGCTTCCGGAACCCGCCTCGGCCTCGCATCCGCGCTCCCTCATCAAGGCCATCGCGCGTCACGCCGGACCGGACGCGATAGTCGCGACGGACGTCGGGCAGCACCAAATGTGGGCGGCCCAGGCCTATCCGGTCCCGAGACCGCGCTCATTCCTCAGCTCCGGCGGGCTCGGCACGATGGGATTCGGTCTCCCCGCGGCCATAGGGGCCGCCCTCGCCAATCCGGGCAGGCGCGTGGTCTGCATCACCGGCGACGGCTCCCTCCTCATGAACGTGCAAGAGCTTGCGACCTTGGCCGAGCTCGGCCTGGACGTCTCGGTAATCGTCTTCGACAACGGAAGGCTCGGCCTCGTACGCCAACAGCAGGAGCTATTCTACGGGAGCCGCTATTCGGCCTCGCGTTTCGAAAGCCGCATCGATTTCGCCGCGATCGCGAGGGGCTTCGGACTCCGCTCCGAGAGGGTCGGGGAGGACGGAGACGTCGAGGGCGCCCTCCTCCGCGCGCTTGGCCCGCGCGGGCCGCGCCTCCTCGCGCTCAAGCTCAGGCCCGAGTACAATGTTCTGCCCATGGTTCCGCCCGGAGGGGCGAACGCGGATGCCATTGCCGAAGAGGCTTGAGTCCGAGTAGCTTTAACAATCATGGCCATCCAGGTTTGGCGCGGGGCCGAGATCGTCACGATGGATCCGAGGCGGCCGCGCGCGCGGGCGCTCGTGGCGCGCGACGGGATCGTGGACTTCGTCGGCGACGACGAGGCCGCCCTGGCGCGCGCTCGCAGCCTCGAACGCCCAGGCGCGTCCGCCGCTCCGGAAGTCCGCGACCTCGGCGGGCTGACGATGGTGCCCGGATTCAACGACAATCACGTCCACGCCGTCTACCTGGGAGACCACGTCCTCGCGGTCGACCTCGGCGGACTGGACGAGCGGGGGATAGTCGATCTCCTGCTCGAGCGCTATCCAGACCCGCCTCCCGGCGAGATCGTCCGGGCCTTCAACTGGGATTATCCGGCCTGCCCGAATCCTCGCAAGGAGCCGCTCGACGCGGCTTTCCCGCGCAATCCGGTAATCTTGAGCCAGTTCTCGGGCCATGCGCAGTGGCTCAACAGCCCGGCCTTGCGCGCCCTCGGGATTCGCCGCGGCGGCCCCGATCCGAAGGTCGGGAGCGTCCTGCGCGACGCGGACGGCGAGCCTACGGGGATAGTCCGGGACCTCGGCGATACGAAGCTTTCGCGGAGGCGCGTCAGGGAGGTCTACTTCGATGCCGCGATGCGCGAGGAGAGGCTCGATATCGCCCTCGAAACCTTCGCGCGGATGGGCATCACCTCCGTGCAGGACAATACCTGGTTCCATCCGGAGCTTTTCAGCCTGCGCAGGCGGCTGAATGCCGGCATCCTGAGCGCGCGATTCACGACCTGGTCCCTCGGGCGCCGGCCCTGGATGGCGGCGGCGATGGGCGCGGCTTATGCGCTCGGCATCGGCGACCCGGCATGGATACGCAGGGGGCCCGTCAAGTACTTCCTCGACGGGACCTTCTCGACGCGTAACGCCTGCCTCTGCGAGCCTTTCGCGGATTCCCAGGACGAGGAGCTCTGCGAGGATCCCTCGGCCCCCATCGCCGAGCTCGAGTTGCTGGCGCGGCGGCGGCGACAGGGCGCCTTCCATATAATCGGCGACCGAGGCATCGCGATCTTCCTCGACGCCTACGATAAGGTCCTCGCGCGCCGTCCCGAGCTCAAGGCCCTCCGCGTCAGGATAGAGCATGCCCAGCTCATCCGGAGCCAGGATATCCCGCGGCTGCGGGAACTGGGCATTCTCGTCTCGGCCCAGCCCGGCGCCATGGAGAACCCGGAAAAGGACAAGCTCCTCCTCGGTCGCGAGCGGGCCCTTCGCGCCTATCCCTACCGCTCCCTCCTCGATGCCGGGGTCCATCTCTCCTTCGGCTCGGACATCCCGGGCGAGTCGAGCTGCGACCCGATCAGGTCGATCCACATGACCGCCAATCGGGAGGGGCCCGAGCGGATCGACGCCGAGGAGGCCCTCCGCTGCTATACGGCGGGGAGCGCCTACGCCGAGTTCATGGAGGGCCGAAAGGGCCGGCTCGCCCCGGGAATGCTCGCCGACTTCGCCGTCCTCTCGCAGGACATCACCTCGGTCCCGCGAGAGAGGATCGGCGACACTCGGATCGTGGAGACGGTCGTCGGCGGAAGGAGCGTCTATCGCGCCGCCGCGGCCGACCTTGGTAGTTTGCCTCGAGATTGACGACTTGCCTGCATTACCGGAATATTACACCCTTCCATCGCCACGCACGCAGGCCGTGACTACGATGATCCCGCGTTCGCCCTTTATTCTCGCCGGCGCCTCCTCTATAATAGGAAGGGGGGGTGCGCTTGCAGCTTTTCACGCGCATCGATATCGATCTCTTCTCGATCCTCCTGACGATAATCCTGATCTCGGGCTCTCGGTATCGCAGCGACCGCGGCAATGCCGAATATCGGCTTTTTACCTTGCTTTTGAGCCTGACCGGCCTCGAGCTCGCCGCCGATGCCGCGATATCGGCGCTGGAGGGCACGTCAGGCGTCCTCTGCCGCGCGATCGCCCTGACGGCGATTACCGTGTACTATATGGGTTTCCCCTTCGCCGCCATGGTCTACGCTTTTTACGCCGAGGATCAAGTCGCGGCGAATTCCCGACGCGATCGCTCGTGGATGCGCTTCATCGCCCTGCCCGCGGTCGCCTCGGCCCTGTTGAGCCTATCGACGCCCGCGACGGGTCTGTATTTTTATTTGGACGAGCGTAACGCCTATCACCGCGGGCCGCTTTTTCCGATCCTCGCATCCGTCGCGTTTTCTTACATGGTCTTCTCGATAGTCGTCGTCGTCGTCGCCGCGCGCCGCAGGGCGATCGACCGCGCCACGCTTGCGACCCTGCTGGCCTTTCCCGTCCCGCCGATCATCGCCGGAGCCCTGCAAATCCGATACTTCGGACTCGTCCTCGTATGGCCGGCGGCGATTCTGTCCCTGCTCGTGATCTTCATTCATATCCAGCGGCGCAAGCTGTCGAGCGACTACCTCACGGGAGCCTTCAATCGCCGACGATTGGACGAGTACGTCGAGGCGCGCGTCCGCGATTTCCGCGAGGAGAGGGTCGGCGCCGGAAGGCGAGGCAGGCGCTTCGCGGGCCTGCTCGCCGACGTGGACGACTTCAAGCTGATCAACGACCGCTTCGGCCATGCGGCCGGCGACGAGGCCCTGGTCCTTGCCGTCCAGCTCATCAGGTCCTGCCTCCGTACCGACGACTTCCTTGCGCGCTACGCGGGGGACGAATTCGTCGCCATCCTTCCGCTCTCGAACGAGGCGGAGCTCGAGCAGGTCGTGGGGCGCATCCGTGCGCGCTTCGCCGAATGCGTCTTCGCGCAGGGACTGCGCGAACGGCTTTCGCTCAGCATCGGCTCCGCGGTCTTCGATCCCGAAGTCGACGAGGACGCGGACAAGTATATAGCCCGCCTCGATTACCTCATGTATTTCGAGAAGATGACCAAAAAGGCCTTCGGCGATTCGAAGCCCGTGGCCGGAGAATCCCCGCCCCATTGCCCCGGCCCCGCCGGGACCGAGCGCGATCGCTGACGAAAGCGGCGGAGGCGACTCGCGTCGCCTCCGCATTCTCACGGAAGCGGTTCGTCGGTATACTTTCCGGCATGCAGAAAGCCCGCTATCGGCGTACGTTGGCCTTTTTTTTCGGAGTCATGCTCCGGGAGCTATGGTGGGATTTCCTTCTACCGAGAATCGGGCTCGGCGTCCTCTCCCGCCGGACTCGCTCCGGCCGCATGCGCAGGATCGCCCGGTCCTTTCGGGAGCTCGCGGTCCGCATGGGCGGGGTGCTGATCAAGGTCGGGCAATTCCTCTCCTCTCGCCTTGATGTCCTGCCGCGCGAGATAACTGCCGAGCTGTCCGATCTTCAGGATGAAGTGGGCGCGGAGGCATTCGAGGCCATCCGAGAGGTCGTGGAAGCCGAGTTCGGCGCGCCGCTCGCCGAGAGGTTCGAGGTCTTCGATCCCCTTCCGCTCGCTTCCGCTTCCATAGGGCAGGTTCACCGCGCCCGTCTTCGACCCGGCGCCTCGGACGCGCCGCCGACGGGCTCGGTCGTCGTCAAGGTCCAGCGGCCGAACATAGAGGAGATCGTAGAGGCCGATCTCGCGGCCATCAAGGTCGCCGGCGGATGGCTGCGGCGATTCCGATCCGTCCGGAGGCACGCGAACGTGCCCGCCCTCATCGAAGAGTTCAGCCGCGCCCTGTACGAGGAGATCGACTACCTTCACGAGGGGGAGAACGCCGTTCGCTTCGCCCGCAACTTCGCCGCCCGCCCGGAAGTAGTGGTGCCGGCCGTGCTCTGGACCCATACGACGCGCCGCGTGCTGACGCTTCAAGACGTGGGCGCCATCAAGATTACGGACTACGCGGCGATCGAAGCGGCGGGAGTCGACAGAGCCTCGGTCGCCGACAAGCTCCTCGACGTGTATCTCAAGCAAGTGTTCGAAGACGGTTTCTTCCATGCGGACCCGCACCCGGGGAATCTTTTCGTTCAGCCGGCCGCGCGTGCCGCTCGGGCAGAGGAATGGAAACTCGTGTTCGTCGATTTCGGTATGACG
The DNA here is from genome assembly GCA_963778775.1 of uncultured Spirochaetota bacterium. Taxonomy (GTDB): domain Bacteria; phylum Spirochaetota; class Spirochaetia; order Treponematales; family Rectinemataceae; genus UBA1306. Next base: position 12,390 of record CAVZVX010000053.1, read on the forward strand.
GGAACGATAGCCGCCGACTCCTTCGCCGCTCTTCGCGAGGGTCTCCTCGCCATCGGCACGCGGGATGCCGGCCGCTTGGTCCGGGCCTTCGGCGAGCTCCGCATGATCCTCCCGGGAGCCGACTTGGAACTTCTCGAGCGGGCCTGTGCGAGGCTCTTGGACACTCTGTGGGGCAGGTCGACGCGGGATATGCTGCGCTTGAGCGATCGTCAGATCAAGGCCTTCGCGGACGAGTTCGGGGAACTGCTTTACGATATGCCCTTTCAGGTACCCGAGGACCTCATCCTGCTCGGGCGCTGCATCGGCATCCTCTCGGGGATGGCATCCGGGCTCGATCCCGATTTCAGCGTCTGGAAGGGACTTTCGCCCTACGTCCTACGACTGATGAAAGAGAGCGGGGAGGGCGGCGTCCGCATTCTCCTGCGGGAGATCGAAACTGCCCTCAAGCTCCTCGTCGGCCTTCCGAAGCGCGCCGACGAGCTCGCGACGAGGCTGCAGCAGGGAAAGCTGGAAGTCCGGACGCCGGAACTCAAGCAGCACATGGCGCGGCTGGAAGCCGGGATTCATGGGCTTTCCGGCAGCATCGTGTTCGCCGCGGCGCTCATCGCCGGGACGCAACTCTTCCTGGGAGGGAGACCGCCGCTCGCGCTCCTATTCTGGGCCCTGGGCTTAGTCATTCTCCTGTGGATGCTTATCGCGAGATGAGGCGCCGACGCTCCTGCCGGAGCCCGGCAGTTCAGTCCGTCGACCGCTTTTCGCCGCGTTCGATAGCGCTGTCTATGAGACTCCGCAGAGCGAGGAGCGTTTCCCTGCGCGCGGCCCGACGATGCTCGACGAAGCCCGCCGGAATAAGCTCCTTCAGGCTTTTAGCCAGCGAGCTGCGCGCCGCCTGCGCATGTTCCCACGCTTCGTGGAAGCGATCTTTCGACTCCGCGTTGCCTTGTGATGCATCCTGCATGCTGGACCTCCTACTACTAGCGTAGAAATAGCGGTCGGGGGAGTCAAGCACATATCGCTTTTTGCCCACCGATCTCGGGACGCTAGAAATCCAATATGGGCCACCCGCGGGAGCGGGCTTCGCGCCTCAGGCGCCGATCGGGCGCGACGGCCACGGGCTCGCCGACCTCGAGGAGAAGGGGAAGATCGTGTATCGAATCGCTGTAGAAGGCGCAGTCGGAGAGGGAGATGCCGCGGCTCTTTGCGAAGGCCAGGACGGCGTCGCGCTTGGCCGTCCCGAATAAGGCCGATCCCGAGAGCCTGCCCGTACAGCGCCCCGCATCGAACTCGAGAACGCTCGCGAGGACGGCTTCGGCGCCGATGAGATCGGCCAAGGGCCTTACTATGAAGTCGAGCGAGGAAGTGGCCAGGACGACGGCCCCTCCTTCGGCCTTGATCGTCGCGATGCGCGAGATGAGCTCGGGCCGAAGCGCCTTGCTGGTCTTGCGCTCGAATACCTCGCGGCCGATCGCTTCCAGGAGGCTCCTCTCGATGCCCTTGATGAAGGGGAAATCGCCCTCGAAGAAGGATACCCCTCCCTTCCCGAAGCGATAGGCAGCGTAATTGAAGGGGATGATCGCGAGATATCGGAGCTTGAGGACGCCCTTCCGGGCCGCGGCCTGGGCGAAGCGCCTGCCCGTGGAGCCTCTGGTGATTGTATGGTCTACGTCGAAGAGGTGTAATTTCGAGACCACGCTCATGCTCCTGCAAGAAGGCGAGTTGCCGCCTCGCCTTTTCCCGCGATCGGGTCGCAGATCTCCGAGCGCCATCGTAAAGTCATATGCAAGCAATCTTAATGCAGTTCGGTCCTCGATGAAAGCGTCAAAGCCTCGAGGATTTCCGAACCGTATCGTCGAGCCTTGACCTCCCCCATCCCGAAGATACCGAGAAGAGCTGCCCTGTCGGATGGCGCCTTCGCTATCAGGTCGTAGAGCGTTCGGTCAGAGAAGATCATGTAATTGGGGACCTTCGCATCTCCGGCAAGCCTCCGCCGCAAGGCTCGCAGGGCCGTCTCCAGCGCGGCCTCGCGCGATCCTGGGGCGAAGGTCCCCATCTTCGCCTCGGCTTTTTCGGACGCGTGGGTGGAAGCCGCCGAATCGCGCGAACGCGCCCCGAGCCCGCTACGGCCTTTCGCGGCGCGCGACGGGACGAAGGCCGAGATCGATGTCTTATCGCGGAAGGCGGACAATGTCTTGCCGGTCAGGGAAAGGACCCCGTACTCCTCGTTCTTGGCGAGATAGCCCTTGCGGAGGAGTTGGGAGGAGAGATCGAGCCACTGGCCCCTCGTCCATTCCTTTCCGATGCCCCAGGTCGAGAGTCCGGCGTGGCCGAGTCCCAGGACTCGCTCGTTTTTCGAGCCGAGGAGGACGTCGACGACATGTCCGGCGCCGTAGCGCTCCCCGGTACGCTTGACGCAGGAGAGGAACTTGTAGGCTTGGGTCGTGACATCCTTCTCCTCGGCCGCGTCGGTCGTCCCGGCGCAAATGTCGCAAGAACCGCAGTCCTCCCGCCCGTACTTCTCCCCGAAATGGGAGAGCAGGGCCGATCTCCTGCAGATCGATCCTTCCGCGTAGCGCAGCATTCCGCGCAGGGAAACCTCCGCCGCGAGCGCCCTCGCGTCGTCGGACACGTCGCTCCCGCGGTCCGACAGCAGCGACCGTATCTTCATGGCGTCGCCGTAGGCGAACAGGAGGAGGGCCCTTGCGGGCAGGTCGTCGCGGCCCGCCCGGCCCACCTCCTGGTAGTATTGCTCGAGACTCTTGGGAAGGTCCGAATGAACCAGGAAGCGCACATCGGGCTTGTCGATGCCCATCCCGAACGCGGTCGTCGCGCAGATCGCGCGGACTTCGTCGCGGATGAACTTGTCCTGGTTCGCCGACCTCTGCTCGTCTGGCAAGCCCGCGTGATAGGGCAAGGCGGAAAGGCCGCGCGCGGAAAGGTCGGCCGCGAAAGCCTCGGCGCGAGCGCGCGAAAAGCAATAAACAATGCCTGCGCCCTCGGGATACTCCGAGGCGAGATCGAGTACCTGGTCGACGGCCCGAGTCCGGCGCCGCACCTCGAGGAAGATGTTGGGCCTGTCGAAGCTCCCCACGAAGCTCTTCGCGCCGACGAGTCCCAGCTGGGACACGATGTCCTCGCGCACTGCCTTCGTGGCGGTTGCGGTGAGGGCCAGGCAGGGCACTCGCGATCGCCTCGCAGGCTTGAGGCGCTTACGGATGTCCCCCAGCGCTCGATACTCGGGACGGAAGTCGTGGCCCCACTCCGAGATGCAGTGCGCCTCGTCGACCGCCAGCAAGTCGACGGTGGCCCTTTCCAATAGCTCGGCCGCGCGGGGCGAGGCCAGAGTCTCGGGGGCCAGGTAAAGAAGGCGGACTTCGCCCCTGGCGGCGGCTCCGGCGTTTTCTCGCCATTCCTCGGGCCCCAGGGTGGAGTTGAGGAGGCGGGCTTCCACGCCCAGACTCCGAAGGAAGGCCACCTGCTCCCGCATGAGGGCGATGAGGGGGGAGACGACGAGCACAAGGGCATCCGGGCCGAGGGCGAGGGCGGGAACCTGATAGCAGAGAGACTTGCCTCCGCCCGTGGGCATGACCGCGAGGGTATCCTCGCCCGACGATACGGCCTCGATTATTTCCTCCTGGAGGGGCCTGAACTCGTCGTAGCCGAAGACTTCCTTGAGGATTCCGAGGGCTTTCTCTCTCATGGCTCGAAGTATACCCGCTAAAGCCCCTATCGCGAAGCTCGCCGCAAGCGTTCGGGCTTCCCTAGCGAATCAAGGAGAAGCCCGCGAAGACCGATACTTGGAAGCGGCCGAGGGGATACTCGGCGATATCGGTAACGGGAATGGCGCTTTGGCCGAGGTCGTAGCTCAGTTTGGCGCCCAGGCGGAGGCCGTTCAGCTCGAGGGCCGCTCCGGCGCTGACGAAGGGATAGAGCGTCAGGGCGAGGCCCTGTCCAGCCTGGCTAGAGGGGCCGAGGCATATGCTGCCCGCGCAGCCGATGCCGGCGTCTACAAAGGGATCGATGAAGAATCTCGGACGGAATATATGGTAGCTCGCATATATCGGCTGGGTTTCCCAATCGAGCCACCAATCCGAAGGCGCGTCCTGGTCAAAGACGACGGAATACTCTCCTCCGACCCCGATATGGTCGAAGACGACATCCCAGCCGTAGCCGCCGAAGGGCGTCTCGGCCCCCAAGGCGTGCGCGGCTTGATCGAAGGATGGGGAAGCTATAAAGTCCTTGCTGAGGACCGCCGTGAGATCCACTCTCGTGTCCGCGAAGGCCGAGGAGGCGAGACAAGAGATCGCTAGGGCCAATACCGGCGCTTTCATGCCATTCACTCCTTGCTTATTCAACTCCGGCCGCAGGGGGAATCGTCACCGGTCCGGGGAGCTCCGGCGGGGCTTTCGTGAAATCTCGGATTCAGCGATTTTCGGTGACGGGTTTATCGATCAGGGCTGTTGTATCTTAATGAGGACACGGGGGAGCGGTGCTTGACGTCGAGGCGCTCTACAGGAAATACGGTCCCATGGTCCTCAGGAGGTGCAGGAGTCTCCTCGGCGACGAGGAGAAGGCCCTTGACGCCATGCAGGAGACTTTCGTGCGCGTTTTAAAGAGGAAGGGAAGCCTGACCGATGAGGCGCCGTCCAGCCTCCTCTACTGCATCGCGACCAACCTGTGCCTCAATATTATCAGGGCCGAGAAGAGACGTCTTGAGCGTCCCGACGGCGAGCTTCTCGAGCTCATCGCGGGGAGCGACGACGTCGAGGCTCTCGGCCAGGCGCGGCATCTCATCGACGGCATCTTCGCGCGGGAGGAGGCGTCGACGCGGACCATGGCCGTCCTGCATTACGTGGACGGCCTCACCCTGGAGGAGACCGCGAAGCGAGTCGGCCTTTCGGTGTCCGGCCTGCGCAAGCGCCTGGCCGGATTGCGCGAGCGATCGAGGATCTTCGCCGAGGAGGACGGATGAGCGATACCAGGGCCTTCGTGCCCGACTTGCTGCTCGAGCAGTACGCGTTAGGCGAGCTGGACAAGGTCGACAAGTCCAGGGTCGAGGCGGCGCTCCGCTCCGACGAGCCGCTCCGCTCGCGGCTCGCCTCGCTCAAGTCCTCGGACGAGGCGATCCTCGCCGAGGCCGAGCCCGCCGAGATCGCGGCGGCGATCCGCCGGCGCATGCTCTCGCAAGCCGGAGGCGGCCGTCCGGGCGTCGGAATAGGGCGGGGCTCCGCCTCCAGGCCCTTTCCCGCTTTTTCCATCCCGGCGGCAGCTGTCCTCCTCGTCCTCGCCGGGGCCTTCATGGCCAGGAGCCTCCTTTCCCCGTCCGCCGACGAGCTTACACGGCCCAAGGGCGGCGCGCCGGGCATATCCATCTATAGGAAGGCCGCTTCGGGCCCGATCGAGCTCCAGAACGGATCCGCGGCCGCGCGGGGCGACATTCTGCAGATCAAGTACGGTGCCGGCGAGGATGGTTTCGGCGCAATTTTCTCGGTGGACGGCAGGGGAACGGTAACTCGGCATTTCCCTTCGCGGGATACGGATCCCGGCACGAAGGCGCCGCGCCTGTCGCCGAGCGGAGCCGCCCTCGCCTCGGCCTACGAGCTCGACGACGCGCCCGGCTTCGAGCGCTTCTTCATCTTCTCCTCGAAGCACGATTTCGATCTCACGATCGTCGAAGCCGCCATGAGCAACCTGGCCGCTTCCACGACCCTGTCCGCGACCGGGGCGCCCAGCCTGCCGGCCGGCATCGAATGGAAGGCCCTCCTCCTCGTGAAGAAGGCGGCCCTTCCATGAACGCCGCGTCGCGCGGAACGGCGCTTCGGGCCCTCGTCTGCGCCATCCTGTCGACCGCGGTCTTCCTGGCGGCCGCCTCTGCCGTTCCGGAGGCGACTCCGGCACCGGCCGGAGCCGCCTCCGGAACGCCCCTGCGGCGCTTCGCGCTCGTGATGGGGGCGAACGACGGCGGTCCCAACCTCGAGCGGCTCCGCTATGCGGCTTCCGATGCGCGTTCCTTCGCCGCCGTCATGACGGAGCTGGGCGGCGTCGCCGACAAGGACCTCATCCTGCTTATAGATCCGGGCCTCTCCGCCTTCAGGGGAGCGGCGAGCCGCCTGGTCGCGAACGCGGCGTCGGCGACTGCCTCGGGAGACCGCTGCGAGCTCGTGCTCTATTATTCGGGCCATTCGGACGACGAGGGTCTCCTCCTCGGCAGGGAGAAACTGGGCTATTCGGAGCTTCGTGCCGATATCGAGAAGGTCCCGGCCGCCGTGCGCGTCGCAATACTCGACTCCTGTTCCTCGGGGTCGCTCACGAGGGCCAAGGGCGGCAGCTCGAGGCCGGCCTTCCTCTACGACGAGTCCTCCGTTCAGGAAGGGCACGCCTATATCACCTCGAGCTCGGCCGACGAGGCGGCCCAGGAGTCGGACCGCATAGGCGGATCCTTCTTCACGCACTACCTCATATCGGCCCTTCGAGGCGCCGCCGACGCGCGCGGCGAGGGCAAGGTCACCCTGAACGAGGCCTATGCCTATTCCTTCCGCGAGACCCTCGCCTCGACCGAGAACACCCAATACGGTCCCCAGCACCCGGGCTACGAGATCAGCCTCACGGGCTCGGGCGATCTCGTAGTCACGGACCTGCGCTCCTCGAAGGCGGGCCTGATCCTCTCCGAGGAACTCGCGGGCTCGATGTACGTAAGGGACGCGAAGGGGAATCTCGCCGTCGAGCTCGACAAGGCCGCGGGCGATCGCATGGAGCTCGGCCTGGAGCCGGGCAGGTATTCGGTCACCGAGATAGAGGGGACGGCGCATTCCCAGGCCGACGTCACCGTGTCGAATGGCGCCAAGGCCATGCTCGAGGCAGCGGACTTCAGGAGAGTCGCAGCCGTCCCGACCGATGCACGTGGCATCGAGATTCGCCCGGTCGCCCCGACGGAGGTCCCATCTGCGGGAATCAGCGCAGGTCCCAGCGAGGAAATCGACACCAGCCTCGTTGGCTTTCCGATCTCGCTCGGTATGATCCTCATACCGAATTTTTCCCAGGGAATCTATTTTTCCCATGAGGACAAAGTCGTTTCCTTCAATATCCTTTGGGGGGGGGCTCGAGATGTACATGGCTTTCAGTTCTCCCCTCTGGTCAATGCCGACTCGGGGGAGCTTCGCGGCTTTCAGTACGCCAGCCTCGCCAATTTCGTAGGCGGTAGCTCGAAAGGGACACAGATCGCCGGCCTATCCAATCTGGTTTCGGGCGATATGTCCGGCACGCAAATATCCGGTCTCGGAAATATTGTCTCAGGCGACAGTCGTGGAGCCCAAGTAGCCGGCCTTGCAAATATAGCCAAGGGCAGGGCGAATTATGGGCAAATCGCCGGCCTCGGCAATATAGCTTCTGGAGGTTTTGCCGGCGCGCAGATAGCCGGAGGCGTCAATCTGGCCGGCGCCGACAGCGCGGGCGCGCAGATCGGTGTAGTCAACATCGCCTCCCACATTGCGGGAACGCAGGTCGGCCTCGTCAATATTTCGGACCGCATCGACGGCGTTCCCGTCGGCCTCGTCAATATCGAACGAGAAGGAGTTCACTCGTTTCAAATTTGGGCCGAGAATACTTCGTCGGTGTGCGCCGGGTTGGCGTTCGGTACGCGTAATATCTACAACATAGCCTCGATCGGCGCCGCCCTCGGGGATCAGTCGAGCCTCGAAACCAGCCTCGGTGTAGGCGGACGATTGACTATAGTTCCTTTTTTCGGCGCTCTTGATGTCTCCTGGTGCGAACTCTTCGGCGGGAACGGCATCTTCGATTTCTCTCGACCACAAGCACGCCTGGAAGCGCGAGTTCTCACTGGCTTTCCAGGAAATGGCCCGGGCTTGTTGCTCGGACTGGGCCTCGAGGGCTATATGCCTGGCTTATCCCGCGAGAGCGATGGTTCTGGTGTTGCGACCTTCTTCGTCGTACCGAGCCTACTTTGGGGCGTGAAGCTTTAGGAAATGGAGTCGCCCGAGGACTGGCGAGCTCATGCTCAATCCAAATCGGCGAACAGCGATTCGGATCGATGAAAAACCCATCGAGGACGCGTGTTTTCCGCGCCACCCCTGCCAGGACGGCGGTGCGATTTTTTCTCCTCGCTGTATTCCTAGGCAAGCAGCTCGTTGATGGCCGCCGCGGCCCGTCTTCCTTCTCCCATGGCAAGTATCACGGTTGCCGCGCCCAGGACTATGTCGCCGCCGGCATAGACGCGGTCGATGCTCGTCTTCTGCTTCCCGTCTACGAGTATATGGCCTCGCTTGTCCACCTTCAGGTCGGGGGTGCTGCGCGCGAGGAGAGGGTTGGACTCGTTGCCGATCGCCACGATGACCGTATCGAAGGCCTCGATCCGCTCGCTTCCCTCGATCGCGACGGGGCTCCGCCTGCCGGACGCGTCCGGCTCGCCCAGGCTGAACGACTGTATCTCCAGGGCCTCGGCCCTGCCTTCCTTTCCGCCTATCACGCGGGTGGGGCTCGCGAGGAAATCGAAGGCGATGCCCTCCTCCATCGCGTGGCCGACTTCCTCGGCGCGCGCGGGCATCTCTTCCAGCGTGCGGCGGTACAGGACGCGTACTTCTTCGGCGCCGAGGCGCAGGGCCATGCGGGCCGAGTCCATAGCGACGTTGCCGCCGCCCAGCACCGCGACGCGGCGGCTCGGGTAGATGGGGGTGGCCGCGCGCTCCCGGTCGTAGGCTTTCATGAGGTTGGCTCGCGTCAGGTACTCGTTGGCCGAGAACACGCCGACGAGGTTCTCGCCCGGGCATATCCATGAACTTCGGGCAGCCCCGCCCCGGCTCCGATGAAGACCGCGTCGAAGCCATCCTCCGCGAGGAGGAAGCGCAGCTTGCGGGTGCGGCCGACGAGGAAGTTCGAGCTCGTAGCGCACGCCCATCTGCGCGAGGAGGTCGGATTCCATCGCGACGATGCTCTTGGGAAGGCGGAACTCGGGTATGCCGTAGACCATCACGCCGCCGGCCTTCTGGAAGGCTTCGTATACGACCACCTCGTGGCCCTCGCGGCGGAGGTCGATCGCCGTAGTGAGGCCCGGCGGGACCGGAGCCCACGATCGCGACGCGCTTGCCGCTCGCGTTGCCGACGTCCGGGATGTCGCAGGCGCCGCAGGCGCGCTCGCGGTCGGCGACCCAACGCTCCAGCCTGCCGATCTGGACGGCCTTGTCCACCGACTTCAGGGACTTGCCGACGGTGCAGGGAGCCTGGCATTGGGCCTCCTGAGGGCAGACGCGCCCGCAGATCGAGGGCAGGAGGTTGGTTCGCTTGATTACGCGGGCGGCGCCCTGGAAATCGCCCTCCCGTATCTTCGAGATGAAGCCGGGGATGTCGACGCGGACGGGGCAGCCCTGGACGCAGGGCGCGTTCTTGCAGTTGAGGCAGCGCTCGGCCTCGACTCTCGCCTGGGCCTCGCCGTAGCCCTCGGCTACCTCGAACATGTTGCCCGAGCGCTTCGCGCCGTCCTGGCAGGGCATGTCCTGCGCCGGCAGGGCGAGCCTTTCCCGGACCGAGGGCTCGCGGCCCTCCGCCCGCAGGGCGGCAAGGCCTGCGAGGGTTTCCTGCGCCAGGTGATCGAGTCCCTCCTTCGTGAGGGCTATCTTGGCATCGCTCATTGCGGTTCTCCTGCGAGGGCATCGGCCATGTGGCATTTATGATGCGCCTCCTCCTCTTGCGCCTTGTACGATCGCAGGCGCGACATCATTCCGTCCCAATCCACGAGATGGCCGTCGAACTCGGGGCCGTCCACGCAGACGAACTTGGTCTCGCCGCCCACCGAGACGCGGCAGCCGCCGCACATCCCGGTGCCGTCGATCATGATGGTATTGAGCGAGACGAGCGTCTTGACACCGAAGGGCCTCGTGGCCTCGGCGCAGAATTTCATCATGATCGGCGGCCCGATGGCCACGACGATGTCCGGCTTCACCGCTCCGGGACCGGAGGCGGCGCAGAGCTCCTTGAGCGGCTCCGTCACCAGGGCCTTGCGTCCCGCGCTCCCGTCGTCCGTGACGACGATGAGTTCGTCGGCGAGCGAGGCGAGCTCCTCCTGCATGACGAGGAGCTCGGCCGTCCGCGCGCCCGCGATGACGGTCACCTCGTTGCCGGCGGCCTTGAGGGCGGCTACGATGGGGTGAAGCGGCGCGAGGCCGATGCCGCCGCCCACGCAGACCGCCTTGCCGAATTTCTCGATGTGCGTGGGATTGCCCAAGGGGCCGAGGAGGGTTATGGGATCCCCGACCCCCTTGGCGGCGAGGGCATGCGTGCTGGCGCCCACCGTCTGGAATACGAGAACGATGGATCCGCGCGCGGGGTCCGCGTCGGCGATGGTGAGCGGTATGCGCTCGCCGAAATCCTCGTCCGCCTGGACGATCACGAACTGCCCCGCCCTGCGCTCGCGCGAGACCAAGGGGGCCTCGACCTCGAGGCGATATACCTCGTCGGAGAGCCTGCGCTTGGATAGTATGCTTGTCATGATGCCGCTCCGGTCTTAAAGCGTGATACGGCCTCCTCGAGGCCGAGGACTCTCTCCCGATTGCGACCAGCCTCCTCGCCGACCATGGCGACGATGCGGCCGAGGGACTGCGTGGCTCCGGTCTCCTCCTGGACGGCCTCGAATATCTCGTTGGAGGCCGAGACGATGCGGAGCATCGACTCTTCCATCTCGCGGGACTTGGCCTTCTGGCCCTCCGCGAGGGACTCGATGAGCCTGGTGGCGTCGGCCAGGGACTGGGAGCTTCCGCAATATGTCCTCGGCCCCTTCCTTCTGCTCGCTCATCGACGCGGCTATCGTGCGCACGAGCTCGCTGGTCTGAGCCACCCCCTCGCGGATCCGGTCGAAGGCCTTCCCGGCGCTGTCTCCGAGGCTCGAGCCGCGCTTGGTCTTCTCGGTCATGCCGCGGATCAGCTGCTCGATCTCCTTGGCGCTCCTGGCGGAATTCTCGGCGAGGGACCGCACTTCGTCGGCGACGACGGCGAATCCCCTGCCCGCCTCTCCCGCGTGGGCCGCCTCGATCGCGGCGTTCATGGCGAGGAGATTGGTCTGGGCGGCGATCTTGGATATCACGCCGATGATCTCGCTCACGGATCGCGACGCCTCGTCTATCTCGGCGATGGAGCCGATGGACGCGCGCAGCGCCTCGCCGCCTTCTTCGGAGGCTTTCTGGAGCGCGGTGGCGAGCTCGTCGGCCTTCTCCGCCGTTCGGGAGACCGAGGCGATGTTCGCGGCCATCTCGCTTACCGCCGCGGAGCTCTGCTCCATGAATCCCGACTGCTCTTCCACCTTGCCGGCGACCTGGCCGATCGATTCCAGGAGGCTGCCTATTTCCCCCTCGGTCGAGCTCACCGTCTCCGTCTGGCGCTGAACCGCGTCTCGCACGGCCTCGACCGAGACCCCGAGGCCGTCGACGGCCTCCCTCGCGTGCTCGGCGCTCCCGCTCAGTTTGTCGGCGCCTTCCTCCACCGAGGACGAGAGCTCTCGGACGCGGGACGTCAATCCGTTGAGGCGCTCGAGGAATAAGTTGAAGCCGGAGGCGATCCCGCTGATCTCGTCGTTCTTGACGATGGGGACTCTGGTGGAAAGGTCTCCCTCGCCGACCGCGACGAGCCGGACGAGATCGCCGACGTCGGAGGCGCGGACCGCCAGCGTATGGCCGACGGTCCGAAAGAGCGAGAATGACCAAAGGGCGATCAGCAGGGCTAGGAAGATAAGCTCGAGAAGCAGCTGCTCGGGTTTCGGGGGCCGGTCCGCGGAAAGCGCGCCGTAGGCGGCCGAGCCGAGAAGAACGAGGGAAATGGCGGAGGAGGCCCCCCCCGCGACGGAGACGGAGGAGGCGAGGGTGGCGCGCTTCCTTTCCGCCGGCGCTTCATGGAAGGCGAGGGCGGAGACGGAGGGCCTCATGATCGCCTCTATGAGGACGATGGACTGGAAACCGGCCGCGAAGCCCATGGCCAGGTTGATGGCGAAGTAGATGACGACCTTGGTCGCGCCGTAGGAAAGGCCACCGATCGCCGCGTTGACCCACATCGTCGCGGCGGGGCCTAGTACGAAGGCGGCGACGACGACGGTCACGACCAGGCCCGGGACCTTGTAGGCAGTCGCGCGGGCTGCCTCGCGCTCCTCCTTGTCGATCGGCTTGCCCGCGACGATATCGCGAGCCGCCTTGTCGAGGGGCCTCAGGATCAACCATAGCCAGAGGGCTGCGGCGATCTCGAAGGCTGGAACGATGATATGGAAGGCGCCGAGCTTCGAGAAGGAGCTCGCCAGGTCGCGTTCGATGAAAATGCCCGCGAATACCTGCATGCCGTAGGCCGCAAGTCCGCAGACAAGGACAAGCGCGATAATCGCTCGAGCTCGGAATCGCTCCACGTTCGCCTCCCCAGGCCGCTATAATAACCGCGGAGGGCGATTTATGGAACATACTCGCCGGAGAAGGGATGCCGGTACCTCGAACCCCCCCTGGAGACGACGGCCGAATCGGACGAATAACCGATGGTCTTCCTTGTTAGCGTCGGTCATGGGCGCTATGGTTTAGGTAATATTCCTCGCGTATGAAGGGGGTCCACGATGCAAGCAGTCGGTTCTCAGCTATTGCCGGCCGTACAGCATATAAAATTCCTTATTTTCGACTGGTCCGTACCTAACCTCATCATGGGAGCGATCCTCATCGTCGCGTTCTTCGCCGCGGCCTGGGCTCGCCTGCCCAAGTGGATCGAGCGCGGTCGCGAACGCGACGAGGAGTCCAAGGAATGAACCTGACCGGGAAATTACGGGGATACGTCAAGGACAAACTCGCCCTCGAGGACCTCCTGCCTACCAAGCTTCCGGTCTATCTCAACTCGATGGCTTACCTTTTCGGGGTATTTACCCTGTGTTCGCTCGCGCTGATCATCGCGAGCGGGATCGTCATGGCGATCTTCGGACCGAATTGGTATCACGTCAGCCGAGGCGGCAAGTTCTTCAATTCGATTCATTTTTGGTCGGTTCAGCTCTTCTTCGCCGGCATGATGCTCCATCTCGCCGCGAAGTACTTCATCGGCGCGTTCCGCGACGGAAGATGGAAGACCTGGATGATCGGCGCGCTCACCTTAGGGGCGTCGATATTCAGCGGCTTCACCGGCTACCTGTCCGCGGCGAACTGGTCCGCCCAGTGGCACGCCGTCGAGGCCAAGGACGCGATGAACGCCATGGGAATCGGAGGCTTCTTCTTTACGACCAATTATAGCCAGATGCTCACTCTCCACGTGGCGGTGCTGCCCACCTTCATCGTCGTCCTCGTGACGATCCACATACTCCTCATCAGGCATGAAGGGCCGGTGAAGCCCTATCCCGCGAAGGGGGAGGAGCGAAAATGAGCAGAAGATCCGACGATTACCTACGCGGCGTCCCGATGAAGCCCTACGACCTCGTGCGCGAGGGGCTGATCGCCCTCGGTTTCGTAGCGGCCCTTGTCTTCGTCCTCGCCATCGTCTTCAAGTCCCCGAACGCCCCTACGGTGCGAGGGGAGGACGTGGCGAAGAATCATCCTCTGGATTACCTGAAGACCGCGGCGGACCTGCTCTCGGGCGAAAGCGCGTTGGAGAGCTACGGCCCTCCATACACCGCGGATAAAGAAAACATCCAGCGGATCTTCGGTCCCGGTCCCGCGGCCATCCTCGGCGTGACCCTGCCTATCGATGCCGAGCAGGACCTCGTCATCGCCCCCTTGGAGAGAGTAGCGGTGCTGAACAAGGACGTCGCGGCGGCGCTGGCGGCGTGGAAGGCCGCGCCCGTGGATCGGCAGAAGGCCTGGACCAAGGCCTACGCCGACGCGCTGGACAAGGCCGAAGAGGCGAATGGGCTCGTCAAGGTCCCCCAGGGCGACTACGGCCCCGTACCGGTCATGATGACGGGGATGCTCGATCTCGGCCGGGCCGGGCTCCTCGAGGGCGCGCTCACGAGCGGCGAAGGCCTGCCCTACAACCTCGACAATACGAAGGCCATGCTGTTCTTCCAGGAGGACGTGGACCAGAACGTCGCCGGCGGCTACGATATGCAGGGTACTCAGTGGGGTATCACGCACGAGGTCGGTAATTTACCGGGACCTTGGTGGCTCTGGCCCTACGCCATCTGGTACCAGATCCCGCCTCTTACCACGGCCCCCAACGCGGACGTGATAGTCGGATCCCTCATGCTTCTGTTCTTCCTCCTGCTTCTCTTCGCGCCCTTCATCCCGGTGCTGAAGCACCTGCCGAAATGGATTCCGATTTATCGGATCATATGGCGCGATTGGTACAAAAGGGCGGAAGGGAGTTCTGGAGCGAAGAAGCGAAGCTAGCGCTTCCCCCGCGGCCCGGCGCGGACGGCAACGTCGTCGTCGCGGAGCTCGAGCCCGGCCGCGGAGAACTTCGCGTCGGCTTGGCCCTCATTTCAGCCCGAGGGCCCTCGAGAGGTCGGCCTGGGCGATCTCCACGTCGATGAGCTTTCCCTTCACGGCGAGCTGGGCGCGGACGAGGGCCAGCTGGGATTGGAAGACTTCGGAGTGCTTGGCCATTCCGACTTCGTACTTCTGCTCGGCGACTCGCGCTCCCTCTTCGGCTTGGGCTACCATGCCTTTCGTGAGCTCTAGGGAGTTCCTCGCCTGCTTCAGCGCGAGGGCGCACTTGCGCGCGTCGAGGGCTATGGCGTTTCGCTGCCTGGCCAGGTCCGCCGTGGCCTTCTCGAGATCTGTATCCGCTGCGGCGCTCCGCTCGAGGGCGCCAGGTACGCCGCCTAGGTCGTAGCGGAGCCGTAGGCCCAAGGACCAGGATAGATTGAATATGTCCTCCGCCGGGAAAATCCGCGGATCGGGATCGGCGTAGGCAAGAGAGCCGGTCAGCGACAGGGTGGGGTAGAGGTCGCCCCTGGCGGCCAGCCGCGCCGCCGCCTGAGCGCTGAGCGCGATGGACGCGACTCGAGTCTCGGGCCGGTTCGCCAGTGCGCGCGCCACTAATGCCGTATCGCCGCCATCCTCGGCCGCCTTCAACGCATCGGCCGGAGGAATCGAGCCGGGCTCCGACGTCAGCGCGTACTCGGTTTTCCCATCCCCCTGGCTCGCGCTCCTGTCGCCGATGAGGGAAGAGAGCATGAGGAAGGCGATATCCTTGCCCGAGAGCGTCTGGTCGAGGGCGAGCTCAACCTGATCATAGCGGGCCTCCGCCTCCAGACTGTCGGCCTCGTTCGCCATGCCTTGGGCCGAAAGGTCGGCGATCTCCTTCTTCATCAGCGACTCGAGCTCGAGGGCCTTCCGCATGGCCTCGACATTCGACTGGGCCCGAACGGTCTCCCAGTAGGCCCGCCTTATCTCGAAAGCGAGCGCGTTGCGGTTCAGCTCGGCGGCAGCATCCTTGCCCAGGGCCTGGTACTTGGCTATCTCGGCGGCCTCGTGCAGTCGGAAGCCCGCGAATATGGGATACTGCAGGTCGGCGCGAACGTCCTTCTCCGTAGTCGGCGTCGATGAGAAGTCCGCAAGCAGGGCATTAACAACGCCGTCCACTACGGCATTGCCGGTAGCTGAGGGTGACGGAGACGGTTCTGTCGAAAGCTGCGTATAGCCCGCCGAGACGGCGAGCGAAGGCAGCATCCTGAAACGGGCGTCGGCCTCGCGAAACTTCGCGGCCCGCGCGTCGAGAGTCGCAGAAAGGAGGCCGGGATCGGCCGCCAGGCCGTCGGCGACGGCCTGCTCGACCGCGAGGGCCCTCGGGGCCGGGCTTGCGGTCGAGCTCGCCTCGGCCGTAGATTGGGCGGCCTCCCCGACTCCCGCGCCGATGAGGAAGATGGCCAGCGCGAGGGCTAAACTCGCCTTCGCGCCTGAAGTCCATCTCATCGCGACACCCCCGACCCGCTGTCCTGCGGCGCGACGACGACCCGGTCGCCATCCTGGAGGCCGGCGGCGCCGCTCGTCGCGACCGTCTCGCCGACGGCCAGTCCCGAAAGGACGAGGACTTCCGAGGCGTTGCGCGGGCCAAGCCTGACCGTGCGGGCCGAGGCGACCCCATCCTTCACGACGAAGAGAGTCTCATCGCCGCCGCGCTCGGCGATGGCGGAAACGGGGACGATCACCCCCTCCGAGCTCGTGATGCTGAGGCTGGCCTTGGCCGTCATGCCGGCGAGGAGCCGGCCGTCGTTGACCACGGCGATCGCGACGGGGAAGTACTGGCCGGTCGCGGCGGCTATCGGCCCCACCTGCGCGATCCTGCCCTCGTAGCCGGGTCCGCCCATGCCGTCCACGCTTACGAGCACTTTGTCGCTTTCCTTGATGGCCAGGACTTCGTTTTGGGACAAGTCGCCCTGGAGCTTGAGCGTGGCCGTGTCGGCGATGGTCATGAGAGGAGCGGCGGGAGAGCTCAGCTCGCCCGGATTGATGTTCCTGTTGGTCACGGTTCCCGAGATGGGACTCGTGATCAGGCTGTTCGATATCTGCACGCGTATGAGGTTGGCCTGCGCCTCTGCCTGCGCGAAGGTCGATACGCCGACGGTCTGGAATTGGCGCTGCGCGTTGTCGAAGGCCGTCTTGGCGAGGTCGAGCTTGGTCTGGGCGTCGTCGATCTGGCTCTGCGTGACTACCTTGGTATCGAAAAGGGCCTTGTTGCGATCGTAGTTCTTCTGGGCCAGGTCGAGGTTGAGCCGAGCCGTCTCGATGCCCACCTTGGCCTGGGCGGCCTGGTCCTTCACGGTGGACATCGAGGCCTCGGCGACCTGAAGCTGGGCCTCGAGTTCCTTGGCGTCGATCTGAACGATGAGTTGACCTTCCCGGACGCGATCGCCCACGTCCACCGATACTTCCTTGACGAGGCCCGAGAGCTTCGGGAAGACGTTCGCGGTCCTATTGGGGGCGAGCACTCCCGAGATCGAAATATCGCGGGATAAGCTTCCGGCACGGGCCTCGACGGCCCGTATCGCGGTCGACGCCGAGGCCGATCCCTTCCCTGCGCAGTCTACGAGCGCGGTCGCGAGCGCGACTGCGGCCACGAATTGTCCTATCCTTCGCATCTTCATTTCATCTCTCCTGTCCGCCGCGCAAGCGGATCTTCACCGTCGCGTTCATGCCGATCATCAGCCGCGCGTCGCCCGGATCGACGATAGCGACTCGGATGGGTATCACTTGAATGACCTTCGTGTAGTTCCCGCCCCCCGATTGGGCGGCCAGGAGGGAGAAGGTGGACGAAGTCGCGCGCCCGATGCTGTCCACGCGGCCCAGGAACTTCCTGCCATGGAAGGCGTCGATCGTTATCGCCACGTCCTGGCCAATCCTTACCGCCGCGATGTCGCCCTCTTTTATATTGGCCGCGACGTACAGTCCCTTCATATCGGCGAGGACCGCCAGCGACATGCCGGGCGCAGCCATCTCGCCGACGACGGCGTTCGATTGTATGACCTCTCCGGAAATGGGCGCCTTGATCGAGGCCTTTTCGGCGTAGACCCCCGCGACGGCCCCCAGGGTTTGGGGACTCAGATTGCCCGAAGTCAGGGCCGAGCCGAGGTCCTGCCTCCCGAGAAGCTCGCCCGCCTCGACCTGGTCGCCTTCGCTTACCCGCCACTCGAGGATCTTGCCCGGTATCTCCGGAGTGACGGCGACCACGTTGGAGGCGACGCGCGCGTCGTCCGTGTACACGTAATGGCTGCCTTCGTAGGCGTAATAGCCGACTATCGCCAAAATCACGAAAGCGGCGACCGCCAAGATCGCGATGATGATCCCTTTCTTTTGCATGAATAGACCCCTTGCTGCTCTATCGTTTGCCGGATGGATGGTCCCGCGCAACGCGCGCCTCCGTTCCGGCGAATGGCTATCGCGCTTTTCGTCAATCGGCCATCGAGGCGGAGCCCCTCGCGCCTCCCACTCCCGCCGTTCCGCGCTTCAGGAAGAAGGCGGGCACGAGGGCGATGACGGTGAATGCGGCGGCTACGACGAAGACGTCATCCACCGCGCCCACGAAGGAAAGCTTGGCTATCTGGCCCTGGAGCCAGAGGAGGGCGCCGGATTTCCCGCGTAGCCCTCCCCCTATCGCTCCCGTGACCGCCGCGACGGCGCCGGAAACTGTCGGATCGGCGGCGGTGATCGTCCATGCGTATCGCGCTGAATGGAAGGCCTGGCGGCTCGTCAGGAGCGAGGTGAGGACCGCGAGCCCGAAAGAGCTCGAGACGCGGCTGATTAT
Source organism: uncultured Spirochaetota bacterium (assembly GCA_963778775.1). Taxonomy (GTDB): domain Bacteria; phylum Spirochaetota; class Spirochaetia; order Treponematales; family Rectinemataceae; genus UBA1306. Next base: position 30,582 of record CAVZVX010000053.1, read on the forward strand.
ATTGGTTATGGCGGAGGCTCGCCCGACGAGCTCGTTGGGGATGTCCACCAGGGCCGCCGTCTGGGCCGGCATGTTGGCGAAAGCCATGACGCCCCCGCGCAGCAGCACCCAGAAGGTGATCGTGGAAGTCGCCGTGGCGAGGTTGAGGTCGTGGAACTGGTAGGTGAGGAAGGCGAGGAGGGCGACGCCGAACAAGGCGAGAGGTCGCGGACCGACTTTGTCGAAGAGCTTGCCCGTGATCGGCATCAGCATCCCGGAGAAGAGGGCGCCCGGCATCATGAGAAGCCCCGTCTCCATCGCGCCCAGGCCCCTTACGGTCTGCAGGAATAGGGGAAGATAGAACATGCCCGCGTACATGCCGACGGTCGTCACGACCACGAGGAGGTTTGCCATCGTGAAGGAGAGGTACTTGAAGACCCGGAGCTCGAGGAGGGGATTCTCGGAGGTCATCTCGAGGTAGATGAAGAGGATCAGCGAGAAAAAGGAGACCGCGAACAGGAGGATGGTCCTCTCGTCGAGCCAACCCCAATCCTGCCCCTTGCTCAGGGCCAGGAGGAGGCAGAACAGCATCGAGGCCGAGCTGAACGCCCCGGCCAGGTCGAGCTTGCCGGGATGCTTGGATTGGAACTCGGGCAGGATGAAGATGGACAGGAGGATGCCCACGATCCCGATGGGAAGGTTGATCGTGAAGATCCATCGCCAGTCCACGTACTCGACGAGGTAGCCGCCGATGGTGGGGCCGAGGGCGGGAGCGACGAGGAGAGCGACGCCGAAGATCCCCATTCCTCCGCCTATCTTGTCGCGAGGCACCATGCGATAGATCATCGCCATCGTGGTCGGCATTATCATGCCGCCGCCGAAGGCTTGGATCACGCGGGCGGCGATGAGGGAGTTCATGCTCCACGAGAGGCCGCAGAGCAGGGACCCTCCTATGAAGACGCCCATCGATATTATGTACAGCCTCTTGTAGCCGAGCTTGTCTCCGAGCCAGCCGGACAGCGGGACGATGACGCCGAGGGCGAGCATATAGACGGTGGATACCCACTGGACCGAATCGGTGGAGGCGTTGAACACGTTCATTATGGTGGGGATCGCCACATTGACGATGCTCGAGTCCAGGATGGACATGAAGGCCCCGATGAGGGCCACGAGGACGGGGGCTAGCCAATGCGCCTGCGGGCCCGAATCGCTCATCGCGCGGCCTCCTCTTCGGCCTCGAGGAGCTCCTGGACCCGAGAGAGATCGGCGCAGAGCCGATCGATGAGGTCGGGAGGAAGGCCGCTGAAAGTCCGCTCGAGAGCCTTGGAGACACTGCGTTTGGCTCCCTTCATGAATTCCGTCAGCTTCTTGGTCGGGCCGATGTTTATCGCGCGGCGGTCCTCGGGGTCGGCTTCTCGCAGTATCCAGCCTCGCGCTTCGAGGCGGTCCAGTATCCCGGTTATCGTGCTCGGCGAAAGCCCGAGCTTATCCGCGATCTCCGAAGCCTTGCAGGGACCTTTTCGTAGCTTCCAGAGCGCGAGCGCCTCCGTCGTCGACAGACCGTCGGCGGCGGCTATATGGCCGACGCTCTTCGCGACTTTTCGCGCGATGTTGCCGATGAGCTCGATCATGTCTATTTCTTTCATGGAATATCCTTCTTACGAAAACGAATAATACGGAATCGAATTATACGGAGACGCATGACTCGAGAACATACACGATCGGTCCGTTTAGGTCAAGCGTCGCGATCGGCATTCGGGCCGTCCCGCGGGGCTTTGACCCGGCGCGGCTCCCGAAGTATACTGTGTGGGGATGCGTCTTCCCGAAGGAGGCAGTATGTCCAAGGGCTTGCTGGCTCTCTCCTCGGTCCTCGCCATCGTAGCCGCCCGGGCCTACGCCATCGGGCCGGACGAGCTTTCGCGCATGGTCCAATGGTACGGCCAGAGCAGCCTGCGTATCGAGATGGGGGGTAAGCTGGTCTGGCTAGACCCTGTCAAAGTGACGGTCGTCGAGAAGGCCGATCTCATTCTCATTACCCACGACCATGCCGACCACTACTCTCCCGCGGACATCAAGAAACTGTCCGGCCCGACGACCATCGTCCTCGTCGGCTTCGACGGCTCCTCCTTCCCGCGTATCAGGCCGGGCGACAGGAGGACTTTCGGAGACCTGTCCATCGAGGCCGTGCCGGCCTACAACGTCGTGAAGACGCAGTTCCACCCCAAGTCCGCGGGGTACTGCGGCTTCATACTCTCGGCCGGCGCCCTGCGTCTCTACGACGCGGGTGACACGGAGCGGATCCCTGAGATGAAAAATATCGACTGCGATGTCGCCTTCCTGCCCCTCGGACAGACCTACACGATGGGCTCGGTAGCCGAAGCGGTCCAGGCCGCCCTCGACGTCAAGGCCAAGATCGCCGTTCCCATCCATTTCGGCCTCTACGAGGGTACGGAGGCCGACGCGAAGGAATTCGCGCGCCTGCTCCGAGGCAAAGTCGACGCGATCGAGCTGAAGCGAAGTCAATCCCGACAATGAGCGCTCGTCGCGGTAGACCGATACCCTTTCCCTCTTACCTCCTTTTCTGCTAGTCTGTGCGGTGCGTCGCCGCCTGGAGGCGCACGGTAGAGCCCAGCGCGACGGAGGGTCCCACGATGAAAGCGATCGAGCTTGAGAAAGCCTACGATCCCAAGAGCTTCGAAGACCGCATTTACGAAGCCTGGCTGGCCAAGGGTCTGTTCCAGCCCGCCGGACGGCCCGGCAAGAAGCCCTATGTCATCGTGATCCCCCCCCCGAACGTCACGGGAGTCCTGCACATGGGGCATGGGCTTCAGTACTCCCTCCAGGATATCCTCATCCGGTTCCATCGCATGCTCGGGGAGCCGACGCTTTGGGTGCCCGGAACCGACCACGCGGGCATAGCCACTCAGCACGTCGTCGAAAAGAAGCTGCGCGAGCGGGGAATCGATCGCCGCGAGCTCGGCCGGGAGAATTTCGTCGAGGAGACATGGAAGGTCGCTAACGAGCACCATGACATCATCAAGAAACAACTCGAGAAGATAGGCTCCTCCTGCGACTGGAGCCGCGAACGCTTCACCTTCGACAAAGGCCTGTCCCTGGCCGTGCGCGAGGTCTTCGTTACGCTCTACGAGCGTGGCCTCGTGTACAAGGGGAAGTATCTGGTGAATTGGTGCACCTCCTGCGGGACGGCCCTCTCCGACGACGAGGTGGAGCACGAGGACGAGCCCGGAGCCATGCACCACATCCGCTATCGCCTCGAATCGGGATCGACCCCGGATGGCAAGGACTATATCGAGATCGCGACGACCCGACCCGAGACTTTGCTCGGAGACACGGCGGTCGCCTGTCACCCCGGCGACGAGCGCTACCAGGCCCTCGTCGGGAGGAAGGCCAGGCTCCCCCTGACGGACCGCCTCATCCCGATTATCGCCGATGCCTACGTGGACCGCGAGTTCGGTACGGGACTGGTCAAGATCACTCCGGCCCACGATCCGAACGACTTCGAAGTCGGGAAGCGCCACGAGCTCGAGCAGATCAACATCCTCAACCCCGACGGGACCCTGAGCGACGCCGTGCCCGCGAAGTACCGCGGGATGAAGGCCAAGGAGGCTCGAAAGGCCGTCGTCGCGGACCTCGAGGCGGAGGGGCTCTACGTCGCCGAGAAGCCCATAACGCATTCGGTGGGGCACTGCTACAGGTGCCGCACCGTCGTCGAGCCCTACCTTTCCGAGCAATGGTTCGTGCGGATGAAGCCTCTTGCCGACAAGGCTCTCAAGGCCTGGAAGGACGGCGAGGTCCGCTTTTTCCCGCAGCGTTGGGAGAGCACCTACGAGCACTGGCTCACCAACATCCGCGACTGGTGCATCAGCCGACAGCTGTGGTGGGGACACCGCGTGCCCGCCTGGTACTGCGAGCATTGCGGGAAGTACGTCGTCGCCCGGGAGGATCCGACGGTCTGCCCCTATTGCGGCTCCACCGAGCTCGTCCAGGACGAGGACGTCCTCGACACCTGGTTCTCGAGCTGGCTCTGGCCCTTCAGCACTCTCGGCTGGCCCAAGGACACGGCCGACCTCCGCAAGTACTACCCTACGACGACCCTAGTCACCGGCTACGACATCATCTTCTTCTGGGTCGCCCGCATGATCATGGCAGGAATGGAGTTCATGGGGCGGTCGCCCTTCGGCGACGTCAATCTCACGACCATCGTGCGCGACAAGCATGGCCGCAAGATGTCCAAGTCCCTGGGCAACGGCATCGATCCGCTCGAGATCGTCGACCTCTACGGAGCCGACGCTCTCAAGTTCACGCTCGCCTTCCTCTTCACTTCCTCGCAGGACATCCTCATCGACAAGGACGACTTCAGGCTCGGCTCCAAGTTCGCCAACAAGGTCTGGAACGCGAGCCGCTACATCCTCATGAATCTCGAGGGCCGGGAGCTCCGGGAGGCGCCCGAGCTGCGCGACATCGATCGCTGGGCCTACGGCCGGCTCGGCGCGGCCTCCTCGGCGATCCGCGAGGCCCTCGCCTCCTACCGCTACAACGACGCGGCCACCGCGGCCTACGAGTATTTCTGGAACGACCTGTGCGACTGGTACCTCGAGGCCACCAAGCTCTCCTTCCGTTCCGATGACCCTTCCGAGAAGGACAGGGCCGTGTCCGTCCTCGTCGACGTCCTCGAGGAGTCGCTCGCGCTGCTGCACCCCCTCCTGCCCTTCGTTACCGAGGAGATTTACCAGAAGCTGCCCGGCAGAGGTCCCGGAGACGAAGCGCCGATGCTGATGGCGCGGACCTACCCCGAGGCCTCGCCCCGCGGCGCCTTCGCCGAGCCTTCGGCCGCCGCGGGGATCGACGCGCGCTTCGAGGCGCTGCGGGAACTGGTTCGGTTGACGCGTTCGCTTCGCGCGGAGTTCAGCGTCCCGCCCGAGGCGAAGATCCGTCTCGCCCTCCGCTTCGAGCCGGGTTTCGAGGCCGCTTCCTTTCTCGAGGAGTCGGGCGGCCTCATCGGGCTCCTCGCGGGCGGCACTCCTCCCGAGAGGGCGGCTTCCCGGCCCGAGGGCGCCGTCGCCATGGTCGGCAGGGGCTTCGAGGCCTACGCCTACATCAAGGAATCCGTGGATGCCGCGAAGCTCGTCGAGAAGCTCCGCAAGGACGCCGAAAAGGACGAGCAGTACGTCTCGCGCGCCAGGGCCAAGCTAGCGAACGCGGGCTTCACCGGCTCGGCGCCGCCGGAAGTGGTCGCCAAGGAGCGCGATAAGCTCGAGGAGGCCGAGCGGCGGGCCGGCAAATACAGGCAGTATCTCAGGGAGCTTTCGTGATCAAGAAGGGCGCGAATCCCGGCGAAGGGGCGATCGGCATGGACGTAGACGACATGCTCCGCCTCAAGTCGATGCATCTCGCGCCCTACATGCAGCTGGCCACGGCCCTGATAGGCAATCGCAGGCGCTCGGGCGGCAACATGTTCCGGCATCAGATCGATACCTTCGGGATACTGATAGACTATGGCTATATCGATTCCCCACTGTTGAAGGCGTCGGTCATTCACGATCTCATCGAGGACGTGCCCGGCTTCGATCGGGACCGGATACTCGAGATAGACGAGGAATCGGCCGAGGTGTTCAAGCTGGTGCTCGAGGTGACGCGTAGACCCATCGAAACCAAGGCCGAGTTCCTGGCGCGCATCCGCGACTACGGCTCGGACAAGGCGAGAGTGCTCAAGTCCGCCGACCGCATCTCCAACATGATCAGCCTCGGCTACGTGACCGATATCGAATTCGTCAGGCGCTACACCGACGAGACGGAGAACCAGGTGTTCCCGATCGCCGAGCTCGCCGACGAGCGCATGCTCGACGAACTCAAGGAGCTCGTCGAGACGCGCCGGGAATACCTCGCGCGCCGCTTCGAAATCTAGCGAGTCTTCGAATCGCTCGACATTTTATTGGAGGAGGCATACCGTGCATAAGGAATGGACCAAGGCCACGCTGGCCAAGACGATCGATCACACTCTCCTCAAGGCCATAGCGACGGAGCAGTCCGTGCGCGAGCTCTGCGTCGAGGCGCGCAAGTACGGATTCGCGAGCGTCTGCGTCAATCCGTACTGGGTCGAGCTCTGCGCGAGGGAGCTTTCGGGTTCCGGCATTCTCGTGTGCACGGTCATCGGCTTCCCCCTCGGGGCGAACGCCACCGAGACCAAGGCCTCCGAGGCTCGCCTCGCCGTCTCTCAGGGGGCGCGCGAGATAGACATGGTGATCAACCTGGGAGCGGCCAAGGCCGGCGACTGGAGGGCCGTGGAGGAGGATATCCGCGGCGTCGTCAAGGCTTCCGGCGACGCGGCCGTGAAGGCGATACTCGAAACCTGCTACCTCAACGACGCGGAGAAGGTCAAGGCTTGCGAGGCCGCGGCCAAGGCCGGCGCGCTCTTCGTCAAGACGAGCACCGGCTTCGGAACGGGCGGCGCCAGCGCCGACGACGTCCGGCTGATGCGCAAGACCGTAGGCGACAGGCTCCAGGTCAAGGCTTCCGGCGGGATCAGAAGCTACCATGACGCGATCATGATGCTCGACGCCGGCGCCGACCGCATTGGGGCGTCGAGCAGCATCGCCATTGTCTCTGAGTTGCCTGAGTAAACGGCCGTATGCGGTCGGCGCCGAGAACGGCCCCGACGAAGCGCTTATAAAATTTGACGCGCTTCGTCGCCGGGAAGGCGCCATGGGCGACTTCCCGCAGGATCGGAGCCAGCTCGAGTATCGCGATCGTAAGCGAATTACCTGAATAAGCATTCGTATCCTATCGGCGCCGGGACATGCCCCGACGAAGCGCGTCCAGGATTTTACGCGCTTCGTTGCCGGGAAGGCGCCTTGGGCGCCTTCCCGCCGGATCGGGGCGTCGAGCAGCATCGCGATTGTCTCTGAGCTACCCGAGTAAACGGTCGTGCGGGCGGCGCAGCGAGGGCGCTTAACGTGCCTTGTTGACCGTTCACAATGCAATTGACAGCCCGGGTCGCAGGGAATATCCTCTTTGTTGACCGATAGTCTGATCAGGCGGGAGCAGATTATTGGGACTTTATGGAGTTTTGATATAACTTCGATGGTGCCGGCCGCCTCGAACCACACCTGATCGTCCCATGCGGTGCGGCCCTTTGCGGTTTTTCCATGGCTTTTCGAGTAGGTTTTAGCTATACATTTCATTATAAGGGGGAATCATGAGAAAGTTGTCCGTTTTAGTCATCGCGTTTCTGTCGGTATTCGCTCTCGGAGTAACATCGGTCTTCGCTCAGAGTTTCTTGGCCGGCGAGGTGACCGATACCGGCGGCATCGACGATCGATCGTTCAACGCTTCCGCATGGAAGGGCCTGCAGGATGCTCAAGGCGCGGGCGTGCAGGTCCAATACCTGCAGTCGACGAACCAGAGCGACTATGTCCCGAACATCCAGCAGTTCGTCCAGAAGAAAGCCGGCATCATCGTCACCGTCGGGTTTCTGATGGGCGACGATACCGCCGCGGCCGCCAAGGCGAATCCCGATCAGAAGTTCGCGATTGTCGACTATGCCTATGATCCGGCCATTCCCAACGTGCTCGCGCTGACCTACAAGACCGACGAAGCCGCATTCTTGGCGGGCTACCTCGCGGCAGCCATGACGAAGTCCGGCAAGGTAGGGACCTTCGGAGGGATGAATATCCCGACGGTCACCATTTTCATGAATGGTTTCGTGGGTGGCGTGCGCTACTACAACCTGAAGAACAACGCGAAGGTTCAGGCCCTCGGCTGGGATCCGGAGGGCAGCTCAGGCACCTTTACGAACGATTTCACCAACCAAGCCAAGGGTAAGACCGTCACTGAGGCGCTCATGAACCAAGGCGCCGACATCGTCCTCCCGGTCGCCGGCTCGGTCGGCCTCGGATCGGCGGCCGCGGTCCAGCAGCACAATGCGGCGACCCCGAATAGCCCCGCCTGGCTCGAGTGGGTCGACACCGATGGCTACATCTCGGCTCCCCAGTACGGTAGCCTCCTTTTGACGAGCGTCGTGAAAGGCATAGCCGTATCCGTCAAGGACGCCACGATGGCGGCCCTTCAAGGTACCTTCAAGGGCGGCAACTATGTCGGGACCCTGAAGAACGGGGGAGTGGCGATTGCGCCATATCATGACTTCGACGGCAAGATCCCCGCGAAGGTGAAGTCCGCGATCGAAACGATCAAGCAGGGCATCATCGATGGGTCGATCTCCGTTGACCCCAAGTCCTATCCGATTCAGTGACAGCGCCAGTCGGACGCGATGCGTCTTGAGCTAAGGGGCATAACGAAGCGGTTCGGCGACCTCGTCGCCAATGACCGCATCGATCTGAGCGCCGAGGGGGGAGAGATTCACGCCCTCCTCGGCGAGAACGGCGCGGGGAAAACCACTCTCATGAACGTCCTCGACGGCCTTTACCGGCCGGACGAGGGCGCCATCCTGCTGGATGGGAACATCGCCCACTTCCAGAATCCCGGCGACGCGATCCGAGCCGGCATCGGCATGGTTCACCAGAACTTCATGCTTATTCCGGCTTTTACCGTGGCCGAGAACGTGATGCTGGGCTTCGAGCGCGTAAGCCGTCTCGGATTTCTCGACCGGCCGCGGGCCCGCTCCGAGATACGCGAGCTCTCCAAGCGCTTCGGGCTGGAGGTCGATCCCGACGCCCTCGTCGGGGATCTCTCCGTCGGGCGGCAGCAGCGAGTCGAGATCGTCAAGGCGCTGGCCAGGGAAGCGCGCGTCCTCATCCTCGACGAGCCGACCGCGGTCCTCACTCCGCAGGAGATAGAGGACCTGTTCGCCGTCATGCGCTCCCTCCGGGAATCGGGCAGGACGATACTTTTCATCACCCACAAGCTCAAAGAGGTGCAGGCGATCGCCGATCGGATCACCGTCATCAGGCTCGGGAAGGTTATCGGAACCGTGCAGCCGAAAGAGACTACCGAGGAGCAATTGGCGTCCATGATGGTCGGACGCGGCGTCGAGCTGACGGTCGCGAAGGGCGTCTCGAAGCCGCGGGAGGCCGTGCTCTCCGTACGAAACCTGATTGCCGTCGACGCGACGGGCCGAGTCGCCGTGGACGATGTGTCCTTCGAAGTCCGCGGCGGCGAGATCGTCGCGGTCGCCGGCGTGCTGGGGAACGGCCAGACCGAGCTCGCCGAAGCCATCATGGGCCTTTCGTCCGAGGTCGGCGGGTCCATCCGAATATCGGGCCGCGACCTCGCCGGCGCGTCGCCTAAAAAGGTCTTGAGGGCGGGCGTCGCGAACATTCCGGAAGACCGGATCAGGGACGGGTTGGTCGGGGCCTTCAAGATCTCCGAGAACCTGATCCTGGACGTCTGCGACGAGCGGCCGTATTCCCGGGGCGGAGCCCTGGACTGGGACGTCATCAAGCGAACCGCCCGCGGTCGGATCGAGGAGTTCGACATCCGGGCGGGCTCCATAGATGTTCCAGCTTCCACCCTGTCCGGCGGTAACCAGCAGAAGGTCATCGTCGCGCGCGAGCTCTCGCGAACGATCAAGCTCATCATCGCCGCCCAGCCGACCCGCGGGCTCGACGTGGGCTCGATCGAATACGTCCACCGGCGCCTCGTCCAGGCTCGCGACCAAGGGAACGCGGTATTGCTGATCTCGGCCGAGCTCGACGAGGTCTTCGCCCTCGCGGATCGGATCCTCGTCATGTACCGCGGCAAGCTGGCCGGGCCCTTCGAGACGGAAAGCCTGTCGCGCGAGCGGATCGGCCTCTTGATGGCCGGTTCCGGCTCGAGCCGGAAAGGATCGAATCCGTGAGCGCCGAAGAAACGACCCAGCGCCGAAACGTCAAAGATCGGATCTCCTCCGTGCTCCGAAGGGGGAATTCGGCGGTGATAACCCTCCTCGCCTTTTTCAGCGCCCTGGTCGTCGGGGCGCTCATCATCATTCTCGCGACGCCGAGCGTGATGATCGCATGGAAGGATTTCTTCATCGCGCCCGGCCATGCCCTGGCCGCGTCCTGGGCCGCGGTCGCCAAGGCCTATGGCTCGCTTTTCATCGGATCCCTCGGAAACCCGGCGGATATCGCCGCAGCCTTCCGTAGCGGCAAGGCCTCGGATTTCGTCTCCGCCTTCGGGCCGATTTCGGAAACCATCGTCTCGACCACCCCGCTCATGATGGCGGGGTTGGGAATAGCTCTTGCCTTTCGCGCGGGACTATTCGACATCGGCGGGCAGGGACAGGTGATCCTCGGCGCCGCCGGGGCCACGCTGGCCGGATTCGCGTTCCCGAGTCTGCCCGTTGCGCTCCATCTCCCGCTCGCCTTGCTCGTCGGCGCAGCTTTCGGGGCGGCATGGGGATTCATTCCGGGCATCCTCAAGGCGAAGACCGGAGCGCATGAGGTCATCACCTCGATGATGCTCAACTACGTCGGATTGAATCTCCTGACCTGGCTCCTGACTACCGAGCTCTATCAGGCGCCGCCGCGCGTCCAGTCGGTGTCCAAGACAATAGTCGAGGCCGCGCGGCTTCCTCATTTGGCGGGGCCGTCGCTGCGGATGAACTGGAGTTTCATCCTCGCCGTCCTTTTCATATTCGGCGTATCCTGGCTCCTGCAACGAAGCACCGTCGGCTTTCGCTTCCGGATGCTCGGCCTCAATCGAGAGGCGGCCCGTGTCGCCGGAGTCGACATCGAGGGCCAGTACGTGCTGGCGATGACTCTCGCCGGCATGCTGGTCGGGCTCGCGGGAGCCTTCATGGTGCTCGGCGTCGACTATCGCATGGCGCCGAACTACGGCGGCACGACGGGCTTCGACGGAATAACCGTGGCGATACTCGGGCGCGGGACACCCGTCGGGGTGGCGCTTTCGGCGCTGCTCTTCGGAGCCTTCACCGCCGGCGGGCGGACGATGCAGGTAAACACCAATATTCCGCTGCAGCTCGTGCAGGTCCTCCAGGCCGTCCTCGTGCTGTTCGTCGCCGCGCCCGGAGTCATTCGGACCATATACCGCATCAAGGTCTCGCGAGCCGGACGCGTCTTCGGGGGATGGGCGGGATGAGCGCGATCGTTTCGCCTGGAGCCGCGATGCGCCTCAAGCGCGATCCGGCGGAAATCCGCAGGCATGGCTTGGGCATCGCCCTCCTCGTCCTCGCCGGAATCAACCTGCTTCTTTTTCGCGCGCGGAACGGCGGGCGACGTAATGACTACCTTTCTCCTGACGGCGGCCCCCGCTCCTCCCGTTCCCGCGATCCGCCTGCACGTCCTGCCGACGGTTCTCGTGCTCGGCGTCATCTGCGCCCTGCTCGGAATCCTCCAGCTCGCGTGGCGATCGAACAGGCGCACCTACCTGCTCCTCGGGATCGGGCTCGCCCTGACAGGCGTCGCCTTCCTCGCGTGGGCAGGGAAAGGCGTCTCGGTCGATGCCGAAGGACTCCTCGCGACCTCGCTCATAGAAGCCGTGCCTCTGACGCTCGGCGCCCTTTCGGGAGTCCTCTGCGAGCGTTCCGGCGTCATCAATATCGCGATCGAGGGACAGTTCCTGATATCGGCCTTCTTCGGCGCGATGATAGGCAGCCTCACCCACAATTTGTGGGCGGGCCTTTTCGCCGGCGCGGTCGCGGGCGGGATGATCGGCGTCATCCTCGCCGTCTTCGCGATTACCTACGCCGCCGATCAGATCATCGTCGGGGTCGTGCTCGACGCCTTCGCGCTGGGCCTTACGAGCTTCTTCCTGCAGAGCCTTCTCGTCCCGCAGCAGGCGACGCTCAACAGTCCGGCGGTCTTCTCTCCGATCCCGATACCTCTGCTCGACAGGATCCCTGTCGTCGGACCACTTTTATTCAATCAGAATATTTTCGTGTATCTGACCATAGGCATCCTCGTCGCCGTGCAGATCGGCCTCTTCCATACCCGCTGGGGGCTTCGCGTGCGCGCCGTCGGCGAGCATCCGCGGGCCGCCGACACTGTCGGCATCAATGTCCCGCGCCTTCGCTACGGCAACGTAATCCTCGGGGGGATCGTCGCGGGCATAGGCGGCGCTTCCTTCACGATCGGGTCGACGGGGCAGTTCGCGCCCAACATGACCGCCGGACTCGGATACATCGCCCTGGCCGCGATGATCTTCGGGCGATGGCGCCCCTTGGGCGCGCTCGGCGCCGCCTTGCTGTTCGGATTCTGCGACGCGCTGCAGTTCACTCTCTCGGTGCTGAGCGTCCCGATACCGTCGCCCTTTCTCTCGATGTTCCCCTACCTCGCGACCATCCTCGCGGTGGCCGGTCTCGTCGGGCGCGTCGTATCTCCGGCCGCCGACGGGCAGCCCTATTCGCGCGAATGATCGCCCTCCGTGGAATCCGGCACGCCGCCGAATGGACTTTCCCCGATCCTATGCCTCTTCCAGCGTGCCGCCCCTATTCGGCCTCGCCGGAAGCTCCGTCGATGCGAGCATCGACGAGAGGAGTAAGGACGGCCGCCTGTGCCTTGTTCCGGCCGGTAACGATGAGGGACGATTTCTCCACTGATCGCGGAGGAATTTACCACTGAAGAAGTCGGCCGGGATCACTGAAGGATTCCTCCTCGACCACTGAAGAATTCCCTCCCCTCGATTCGAGCCGCCGAAGGCGACCAGGCAAATGCCTGGTCAAGCTTGAACCGGCACGTGTCTGGTCCCCGAGCTCATGTCCGAAGCCTCCCCGCGAGCGAAATGGCTTTCGAAAGGATCTTCCCCCGGGGAGATCCGGCATCCGTGGCGGGGTCAGCCTTTTCGATACGGGTCTTCGGACGCGGAAGGGGAATTCCTGCGGCTCTCAAGATCGCCATGCCGAAGAATTTCCTGGAAACCTGCCGAGCCTCTTCCTCGTGCGCTCGGATATCGGCTCGGAACACGTCGATATTAGGTTGTTAACCTGACCGAGGAAGCTCCGTATTCAGCTCAAAACTTATTGATTCCAGCCTAAAAATCTTTTATTTTCAGCCTCGATATAATCTATATCGAACCTCAATCGCCGGATCATGCATGAGCCAGCGGAGCGAAACCAGCCCAGCTTGGCCGACCCGCCCATTCTCTTACAATATAATGCCGAGGACGGGTCTTGCCCTTACGCTCGCGAACCTACGGAGCTTCGCTCCGTGTGGCGAAGGGAATGGATTGACGAGGTCGCTATCGCGACCACGCCATCGTGTTCGCTCGCTCCAGGGCTGGCTCCGCGCGCTGGCGGCGCACATCCATGTGCGCCTTACCTCGCTGTCGCTCGGCGCGCGTTCCGCTTCAAGACCCGTCCCCCAATATATCTGCCGGGGACGGGTCTTGAACCCGCACGCCGCTTTCGCAGCAAGGGATTTTAAGTCCCTGGTGTCTGCCAATTCCACCACCCCGGCAAAGCCGGGGTGAAACCCCGGCCGACTTCGGCATAGACTAGCCGGGGCCGGAGATGCGGTCAAGATAGATTGGCGAGGCGCGTATTCCTAGCGCCGGCATAGGGAAAAGCGGGGCATATTGAATAAAAATCCGATAAACTCTACTATTGCGCAGGGCCCGTAAGGTCCCGATCCCCAATCCTCAATCCACTCATAAGGATACCCTATGCCCGATACGAAGAAAATGGTCATGATCGACGGGAACGCCGCGGCCGCCCACGTAGCCCACGCGCTCAGCGAGGTAATCGCGATCTATCCGATCACGCCCTCATCCCCCATGGGCGAGCTTTCCGACGAGTTCTCCGCCCAGGGCCGCAAGAATATCTGGGGCACGGTACCTCAAGTCGTCGAGCTCCAGTCCGAGGCCGGCGCCGCCGGCGCGGTGCACGGAGCTCTCTCCTCAGGCGCCCTCACCACGACCTTCACCGCTTCCCAGGGCCTCCTCCTCATGATACCGAACATGTACAAGATCGCTGGGGAATGCACCTCGGCCGTCTTCCACATCGCCGCCCGCGCCATCGCGGCCCATGCCCTCTCGATCTACGGCGACCACCAGGATGTCATGGCGGCCCGCGCGACCGGCTGGGCCCAGCTCGCCTCGAACAACGTCCAGGAAGCCATGGACCTCGCCCTCATCGCCCACGCCGCCACCCTCGAGGCCCGCGTGCCCTTCCTCCACTTCTTCGACGGCTTCCGCACATCCCACGAGGTGTCCAAGGTCGAGGAGATCTCCTACGAGGTCATGCGCCAGATGATCTCGGACGAGCTCGTACGCGCGCACCGCGCCCGCGGCCTCAGTCCCGAGCGCCCGTCCATCCGCGGCACCAGCCAGAACCCCGACGTCTACTTCACCTCCCGCGAGGCCACCAACAATCTCTACGCCGCCGTCCCCGGCATCGTGGAGAGGACCATGGCCAAGTTCGTCAAGATCGTCGGCCGCGAGTACAAGCTTTTCGAGTACGTCGGCGCGCCCGACGCCGAGCGCATCGCCATAGTGATGGGATCCGGCGCCGACGTCGTCGAGGAGACTGTCGACTACCTCGTGAAGAAGGGCGAGAAGGTTGGAGTCCTCAAGGTGAGGCTCTTCCGCCCCTTCTCCGTCCAGCACTTCATCAAGGCCATACCCGCCACCGTAAAGTCCATCGCCGTCCTCGACCGCACGAAGGAGCCGGGCGCCCTCGGCGAGCCGCTATACGAAGACGTCCGCACCGCGATCGGCGAGGCCATGGGGGCCCACGAGTCGCCCTTCAAGGCCTGGCCCACGGTAATCGGCGGCCGCTACGGCCTCGGGTCGGCCGAGTTCACGCCGACGATGGCCAAGGCCGTCCTCGACGAGCTCAAGAAGCCCAGTCCCAAAAACCACTTCGCCGTCGGCGTCCACGACGACGTGAGCTTCCTCAGCCTCGACTTCGATCCCGATTTCGCCATCGAGAGCGAGGGCACGGTCGAGTGCCTCTTCTACGGCCTCGGCTCCGACGGCACCGTGGGCGCCAACAAGAACTCCATCAAGATCATCGGCGACGACACGCCCAACGCCGCCCAGGGCTACTTCTTCTACGACTCCAAGAAGGCCGGCACCTATACGATTTCCAACCTCCGCTTCGGCCCCAAGGCCATCAAGAAGCCCTACCTCGTCGGCAAGGCTGACTTCCTCGCCTGCCATAAGTTCTCCTTCCTCGAGCGACTCGACATGCTCGCCAACTCGAAGCAGGGAGGCGTCTTCCTCCTCAATAGTCCCTTCCCGGCCGACAAGGTCTGGGACGAGATCCCCGCCGAGGTCCAGAAGCGCATCATCGACAAGAAGCTCAAGTTCTACGTGATCGACGGCATGGAGATCGCCGAGCGCACGGGGATGGGCAGCCGCGTCAACACCATCATGCAGACCGCCTTCTTCAAGATCTCCGGCGTCCTGCCCTCGGACGAGGCCATCAAGCTCGTGAAGAAGTACACGGAGAAGACCTACTCCCGCAAGGGTTCCGACGTCGTGGCCAAGAACATAGCCGCCATCGACGTCGCCCTCACCTCGGTCGTCGAGGTGAAGTACCCGAATACGGTCACGAGCAAGATCCACATGCGGAGCCCCGTGCCCGCCGACGCGCCCAAGTTCGTCAAGGAAGTCCTGGGCGAGATCATCGCCAACCGCGGCGACCAGCTCAAGGTGAGCCAGATGCCGCTCGACGGCACCTTCCCCACCGGCACCACCAAGTACGAGCGGCGCAACATCGCCGAGAAGATCCCCGTCTGGAACGAGGAGATCTGCATCCAGTGCGGCAACTGCACCATGGTCTGCCCCCACGCCGTCATCCGCCTCAAGGCCTACGATGCCAAATACCTGGCCGGAGCGCCCGCCACTTTCAAGGGCGTCGATGCCAAGGGCAAGGAATTCGCCGGCATGAAGGCGACTCTCCAGGTAGCCCCCGAGGACTGCACGGGCTGCGGCGCCTGCGTCAACATCTGTCCCGTCAAGGACAAGGCCGTCGAGGGACGCAAGGCCATCAATCTGGAGTCCCAGCCCCCCCTCCGCGAGGCCGAGGCCAAGAACTGGGACTTCTTCCTCGCGATCCCGAACACCGATACCAAGCTCCTCAACCTCGCGCTGCCCAAGGGCATCGCGATGCGCCAGCCTCTCTTCGAGTTCTCCGGAGCCTGCGCGGGCTGCGGCGAGACTCCCTACGTCAAGCTCATGACCCAGCTCGTCGGCGACCACGCCATCATCGGCAACGCCACCGGCTGTACCTCGATCTACGGCGGCAACCTGCCAACCGTGCCGTATACCACTCGCCCCGACGGCAAGGGCCCCGCCTGGTCCAACAGTCTCTTCGAGGACGCCGCCGAGTTCGGCTACGGCATGCGCCTCTCGGCCGACAAGCGGGCCGAGTACGCCCGTGAGCTCCTGGCCGCGAAGAAAGGCGCCGGCGTCAGCGCCGCTCTCGCCGATAGGCTGCTGGGTAACGCCCAGGACCGCGAGGAGGACATCGAGGCGCAGCGCGCCGCGGTGGCCGAGCTCAAGGCCGAGCTGGCCAAGTCGAAGGAGGCTTGGGCGGTCGAGCTCGCTTCCGTGGCGGAAGACCTCATCAAGCGCTCCGTCTGGATCTTCGGCGGCGACGGCTGGGCCTACGACATCGGCTTCGGCGGTCTCGACCACGTCCTCGCGTCCAACCGCAACGTCAATGTCCTCGTGCTCGACACCGAGGTCTACTCCAACACCGGCGGCCAGGCTTCCAAGGCCACGCCTTTCGGCGCCGTCGCCAAGTTCGCCACCGCGGGCAAGGACGTCGCCAAGAAGGACCTCGGCATGATCGCCATGTCCTACGGCTACGTCTACGTGGCCCAGGTATCCTTGGGCGCCAACATGGCCCAGACCATCAAGGCCTTCCGCGAGGCGGAGAGTTACGACGGCCCCTCGCTCATCATCGCCTACAGCCACTGCATCAACCAGGGCATCGACATGACGAAGGGCCAGGACCACGCGAAGGCCGTGGCCGAGGCCGGCATCTGGCCGCTCTACCGCTACGATCCCCGTCTCAAGGCCGCGGGCAAGAACCCCTTCCAGCTCGACGCCAAGGAGCCCGACTATGCCAAGATCGAGCCCTATATGTACTCCGAGGTCCGCTTCAAGAGCCTCGTGAGCGCCGACCCCGACCGCGCGGCGATGCTTCTAGGCAAGGAGAAGGCCTTCGTCGAGCGCAGGTGGAAGGAGTACAAGTATCTGAGCGAGAGGAGTTTCTAAGGGCTCGCTCAGCGAGAGAAATTTCTAAACGCGGGAAGCATATCCAGATAATCAATCAAGAGGGGGGTGGCTGCGGCCACCCCCCTTCGCTTCGGCCTCCTCGCGCTCACTCGCGCTGCGTGGCCTCCGCTATCCCCCCGCTTGTGGGCGACTGCCCCTAAGCCCCAATAAATCTTCGCCGCTGACCAAGGTAGTTCCCGAAGCCAGTCAGCCATGTCCGCGACCCTCGGGTGTGCGTTGCGAGGATCACTTGCGTGCCTGCGTTTGCGATGACGCAGAGCATGGCGGCGAGCTTGCGCGCAAGGCCGGGGTTGAGGCTGGATTCCGGCTCGTCCCAGAAAAGTATGGAGTTGTCCGTCAGCGTTCCGTTGGCGACGAGGTAGTCGAGGGCTGCGAGTTTCCGAAGGCCCTCTGCGAGAAGGTACGCCTCGAGCTTGCCGATCCCTGATTGGGTCAGGTAAAACCGACCTCCTTCGAGAGTGACTGGTCCTTCAAGGATCTCCTCGAGGGGATCGAGGAGTCTTTTTTCTCCTCGAGGCGGGGGCCCTTGGGTAGGGGGGCCTGTCCAAGGCCAAGCAGAGATCGTAGTAAGTCTCCTCGATCTCGATATGGTAATCGCGATAGAGGGAGGCGAATTGGGGAAGAGGGACAACGTCTCCTTAGTCGGGGAAAAGGTTACGGGAGCCTTCAGAAGGCGCTGGGCGCCGCCTCGATCTGGACTTCCTTCTCGGCCACGTGGAAGAAGGAGCCACTGATATTCGAGGCGGTCTCTCCGAGGAAGTCCGCCCGCAGCTGAGCCCTATTGCCGCCCTTCTTCCTGCGTACAAGATGGCCGAGCATTTCCGGCTTGTAGACCCAATGAGCTTTTCGGCCAAGGCGCGCTGCAAGCCTTGCTTGTCGGGCCTGCTCAGCGACCGCCCCCATTCGTAGCTCAGCCAGGCCGAGACGTAGCCGGCCTTGAGGAGGTGGCTCTTACCCGTCGCGTTGTCGCCGATTATGAGGTTAATGCCTTTCGCGAAATGGGTGGTCGAGTCTTTGGGGAAGAGGGTGAACTCATCCAGGGATAATCGATCGAGCATAGTCCTTGTCCTCCTCTAGCCTGGATTTCCATGGACCAGAGTTAACCTAAGCCAATAGCAATTCCACGTTCGATTCCCTTCAGATCCTTCGCTGAATAGCCTTCTCACACAGGCATAAACGCATTTCAGTCTTTCAATGGGATTACGCGGATATAATTCAATATAGTGTTCTTATATGATAATTGCTCAGCAGTACATTTTCGACTATACCTTGGAGGCCTTGGCAAAGTACGCTCAATTTGCCTTATTTATCAGGATTTCTTAGCAAACTAACGATTTTCGAAAGTGTTAATTGACGTATGATTCATAACGTGATACTGTATTCATGTGTCTATAAGAGCACCAAAAGATATTATCGATGTCCGCCGCTTCTTCCTCGAGCCAGCATCCGCCAAACAGCGTCAGTATGAGGCGCTCCGCGCTTATTTCGTCGAAGGGCGTCCCTCCGCAGAGGTCGCGAAGGCCTTCGGATACACCGAATCGACCTTCCATGTCATGTGCCACGATTTCCGCCGCGACCCTGATCCCGTTTTCTTTGTCACACCACGAAAGGGCCCCCACGCGCAACCGAAGAAATCGGCGGCGCGTGACCTCGCCATAAAGCTCAGGAAGGAGAACCATTCGATCTACGAGATTAGCGAAGCGCTCAAGGAACAGGGGGTCTCCTTGGGCGCGACGGCAGTTCGAGAGTTGCTCAAGGCCGAGGGGTTCTCGGCGCTTCCCCGCAGGCTCGACGAAGAGCGGCCCGCTCGGGTAGGACCGAGTGTCGAAGCCGTCGCCGACGCGAGGGAGTTCGCGCTTTCACCGCGACGCTTCACGACCCGCTGCGGAGGACTGTTTCTTTTCATGCCCGACATCGTCAGTCTCGACCTGGATGAAACGGCGCACCGTGCCGGCCTTCCGGGTTCCCGAATGATCCCTGTGGGACACGCCCTTCGTTCCGAACTCGCGCTCAAGCTTTGGTCGATCGAACGCAAGAGCCACGTGATGGCTCTTTTGACCGATGAAGGTTTCGGCTTGTTCTCCGGCCTGAACGTCATGCCGAAGAAGAGCTTCCTGTCGGAGTACTCGTGCAAGATCGATCACGGGAAGACGATGAGGTTCCTTTCGTCCTGGCATGCGCAGGTGGCGGGCGAAGGGGTCTTCCAGGGGGAGTCCTTCAACCTGGACTTTCATTCCGCGCCTTATTACGGGGAAGATCCGATAGTCCAGAAGCACTACGTCTCGATGCGGAGTCGGAGGCAGCCGAGCATCCTCGTGTTCCTCGCCCAGGACGCCTCGACGCAGGCTTTCTGCTATTCCAACGCCGATCTGCGCAAGGGGGAGGAAGCGGAGGAGGTATTCCACTTCATCGACTTCTGGAAACAGGCACACGGAAAGCCACCCGCCCATCTCGTCTTCGACTCGAAGCTCACCACCTATGAGGGACTTGCAAGGATCGACGCGATGGGCATCCCGTTTATCACGCTCAGGCGTCGCTCCTCGTCGCTGCTTGCACAGATCGCCGGGCTTCCCGCATCGGCATGGCGCGTCGCCGAGCTCGACGTGCCGACGAGGAAGTACCGAACCCCTCGCTATTACGAGCAGCCAGTCGTTCTCGCGGGCGACACGTTTCGACAGCTGTTCATTGAAGACCTCGGGCATGAGGAACCGACGATCCTTCTCACCAACGAACGGAAGACCTCGCCCAAGGTCCTCATCACGCGCTATGCGCAACGAATGCTGATCGAAAACTCGCTGTCCGATGCGGTCCGGTTCTTTCACATGAATGCGTTGTCGTCCGCAGTGGGACTCAAGGTCGATTTCGACATGGCCCTGCTCGTCGTCGCTTCCGGGCTCTACCGCATGCTCGCCAGGAGGATGCGCGGCTATGCCGACGCGCAGGCTCGTCAGATATTCAGGGATATTGTGGATATGCCCGCGACAATCACGGTTTCCGAAAGCGGCGTGGAGGTTAACTTCCACAGGCGATCGCACCTCCCGATCGTCATCGCGTCGGGACTGCTCGATAAACCGATCACGGTGCCATGGTGGGGCGGCCGGGTGCTCCGTTTAACGACAAATTCGGGTACGCGGACACCCTGAATCTTAGGTCAATTGCGGTCCGTGGAAATCCAG